>NZ_JBHIMW010000007.1:0-40478 GCF_042194445.1 Bartonella sp. MF74HXZ
CGCTCCATACAAACCCATGAGGCAGAAAACTCTTCTTCAAAGGATTGGAAATTCAGCCAGTCCACATAAAATTGATGTGGTCCTAACATCATCAAAGGATCTCTCATAGCCTCCCTCCCCTCATTCTGTCCCGCCATGCAATGCATTAGCGCGTGCCCGTTGAATGGCGTGGGCAACCGCACGACCGGTGGCAACAGGGTCACGAGCGCCATTGACATGCACCGTGACATTTTGATTGTGGGTGATGGTGGAACGCTCTTTGCCTCTTTGTTCGCTACCCAATGGATTTGCATGACCAGCCCCCGCAAATTGTGCAATCGGTTGAATGGCTGTTTTGCCGCCAAGCCAACTTGGCAAATGGAAAAGGTCCGATAAATCAACACTGCCAATCCATTCTCTGATGCGGCTTGGCAAAGATTTAAAAAAATCACTCAACCTTGTGATGGGTGCCATAAAGCCATCGACAATCCAATTGGCCAAATCCTCCCCTGCTTGTTCCATACCGGCCTTGGCATCATCAGAGAGCTTTTCGCGAGCAAAAAAGCTCTTTCTAAACTGAAACTTCTTAAAATCCCCTTTTTACACTTCTCTCCAAGCAAAGATAAAACTGTCAAGACATGTGAGTGTCATCTAAGGATAATTGCGTGAGACCATAACCAATATAAACAGACTCCAATATTTGTATCGTATTGTATCTATTTACTTACGTATAAAAGAAGAAGATAAAATTGTAATACAATTAAAAGTTCATACGGTTAATCAAGAGAAATTGTACAGCATCACAAAACATCAATTGTTTGAAGATTATAAGTAAAAAATTGATCAAAACAAAAAGCTTTCTTGGTAATTCTGAATACTTCCTCGACACACTCCTCTTCTCTTCAAAGATGAAAGCCTAACAAGAAAAGAAAAATAAAATAACAAACCATTATTCCGCTTTGTATTAAAGCTTTTGTATTAAATCTCAGTTCACATTAAACCATTGCACTTATAGCGCTTAACCTGATATTTTAGCATTTTTGAAAAAAATATGAAAAAGATGTTTGATTTTTCATTCTACTTTTAAGTGACACTTAGATACTCTCATTGCTTTTCAAATCCGCACATATAATACGTTTTTCCTTCATCCTTAAAACAAAGAAAAAAATCCTATTATAACTGACTGCAACTTGCGGAAAATTGGGTGTCTTTTCCTATAACACCAAGATCTTTAATTAAAAGCGGTTTTCCTATTTCTCCATTATAGGCTTTAACGTGAATGGTCTTTCCCTTTACCTCTATGAGGTAATAATCTCCATTAAAAAGCGCACCAGCTGTATAGATAGGGATATTTCCAAAAAACTTATCATTTTTCGCACGGCAATAAGACTGATAATGCGTGTGACCCACGAAGATTGCCTTAACATTATGAGAGGTAATAATTGACTTAAAGACCGACAAATCTTTAGCATTCTTTTTACGAATAAAAAAGGATTCACCATCAATGGAAGCAGCACGCGCATCATGAAAATTAATGATTGTCACTTTACCTCTTGCATCAGCAGCAGCTAAATCGTTCCTAAGCCAATCTAAAGATTTATTGATTTGCACCTGCATAGACTGTCCCATCAAACGAACCGTATAGCTTGGATAATTGTGAAGCTGCACATAGTGAACATCTCCATAATCCCAAGAATAACCCAAACTCCCCCTTATCGAGCGAATATTTCCACCCGAAATGGGAACAAAACTTTCAGTAACATCTGCATTGAAATGCGATAATTGACTACGATATTTTTTGATTTCCGATACCATTCTTGAAACTGCACTTATAGCACAAGCATCTTTGTAAAAACTGAATTCTTGAGGATTTGTACAATTACCAACATTATTGGCATAATCATGATTCCCTAGCCCCTCATAGACAGGCGCTCCAAGAGTTTTATAAATATTTTTATAATCATCATAGTTTTTTTGTTGTCCAAACTCCGTCAGATCACCATTGACAATATGGAACGCGGCCTTGTGCGCTTTTATCACACCAGCAACCTGCTCATTTATCTTTAACCATGGCTCTCTGTTTGATATTCCATTGGCATCACCAGAGTTTAAACGCCAGGGTTGCGGATCAGCCATGATGATAGCAGTATAATTTTTTGTAAGAGACTTTTCTTTCATAGACCAGCCCATGAATGCATCATGATAAAGCCTCTCGTCCCTTTTTAACTTTTCAGAATCAAGGTTAAAACAACCAGAGAGAGTAAAAGCAATCACGGTGATTACCAATTCAACTTTATATCTCATAAACCTATCACCATAAAAACGTTATATATTTTATTATATTATAAAAAATTCTTCAGAAGCAATTTTTTAGATTTTCTTGTCAAGAGTGTGTCAAAAATTCAAAAGAACGAAAGCAATGATCCTTCAATGAAGGTGCACTTTGATGATATAAAAGCACTGCTGGTTTCAAACCTTCAACTTCAAGCACTTTAATTGATTGAGATTTATACGCTTGGGCTCTAGTTCTTTCAAATGTCATCGATACATCAACCGCTTACCGAAAACTAGTTATTTATCAAAAACTTAGTAAATGTTCGTATCCTATTAAAATATCCCAACATAAGAAAAAACGTGTTCTGTATGCTAAAATAGTCAACTCCTTTCGATATCAAGATCAAATACGTTAGAATCTTATGATAAATAAGGTAGAAATAATCAAAAGTGCTAGAAACAGTGTTTGAGTATTACCGTCATAACTCACTTTGATAAAATATAAAACTGCATAAGTATCACACAAAATATTATCATTACTTTATAAAAAAATATAAATTATGTAAGTATTATAATAATATTTAAATTACTTATAATATATATTTACAATAAATTTAACTATACAATATAATTAATTATAATAACATTATATATTAAATATAAATTCATATAAGCTTAATATCAGTTAATTTTTAATTTTGACAAAAAACCAGAAATGTCTTACGAAACTAAAGACAATTATCGAAATTAATAACAACTATCCATTTTCACTTCTTCTTATGAAGTTTTCGGGAGAATGAATATTTTGGGGCTCTCATAAGGAGAATATTGGTGTATAAAACATCCCTTTTATCATGCACGGCTACAGCCGCTATCATCCTATTCAACATCCAGTTCAATGCACATGCTGAAAATCTCGAAGTTTCTGAGGGAAAGACAGTATCCGAACTCGGAAAAACCTATGAGATTATTCATGCAAAAACCGGCGGTAAAATCACCGGCAAAGATTTAACCGTGATCGGAAATAAAGATATAAATTCAAGCGAAAACGAAACCGCTTATGCTGTCACGGCTGAAAACCCTGACAGTGCGATTACGTTACAAGGAAACACAACCATTAAAGGAACTGCTTCTGTCATTTCTTTAGGCGTTGAAGCAAAAGACGGTGCTACATTTCAAATGACTGGGGGAACCATTACCGTTTCCGACACTGGTGCTCTCTTCTGGAACAATGAAAACAAAAAAAGCTGGCTGAACAATGTGACAATATCGAGTGGTAAAGATGAAGCACCTCTACTCGTTGGGATAAAAGCAGACAAAAGTACCGTTGATTTAACAGATGTCAAAGTGATGCAAGCAGGCAATGCTGTAATTGCAAATCATGGTTCTGAAATAACAATCTCTGGAGGATAATTTGGTGCAAAAAATACAGCAATATCTGCTCAAAATGGCAGCATCATTACCTTAAACAACAATGTTACAGTCGCATCATCTAATGGTACTGGACTCCATGCAGATGGTATAGAATCCAAGATCACAATGAAAGGAGGAACTGTCACAGGAGGAACTGTTATAAGAAGAATTTGGGATGGATATGAAAGCGTATTACTTACAGAAAATGGTGGACGTATTGAAATTACGGATGTTACTCTAACAACAGATGGCATCGGAGACGGTGCACACGCCGATGGCTCTGGAAGCATAATTGAATTACATAATACAACGATTAAAGATGTTTCAACAGGTCTTTTTACACAACCAAACGGCACGATCAAGATGACTGGAGGTTCTATTACGGCTTCTATAATAGGCGCTTCTTTTAATAACAGTAAGAGCGCTGAGAACAAGCTAGAGAATGTGAAAATATCAAGTGGTAAAGACGATGACCAACAACTTTTCGGGGTAGTAGCCACTCATGACAGCAACCTTACTTTGAAAAATGTAACAGTTACTCAAGAAAATATAGGCATAGCCTCCGCTTTTAATTCTCAAATAAACGTATCAGGGGGAAAATTCAATGTAAAAACCTCAGGGGCATATGCTCAAAGTGATAGCACCATTATCATAAAAGACAATGCTACAATTAACGCATCTGATGGCAGTGGACTCCATACAAGCGGTCCACAATCCCAAATCACAATGACAGACGGAACAGTGTTTGGAAAAAAAGCTGCATTGTATACAGAAAACGGCGGGCATATTGATGTGACAAATGTTTTTGCAACAGCAAAAATCGGTGGTTTGCAGATCATGTCTCTCTCTTACACAGATCCCGATAATCCCCAAAAACGTAAAAGCAGTGAAATCAATTTGGTCAATACAAAACTTCACGTTAAAAATGGTACTGGAATTCTTATTGGAGCCTTCACTGACAACGATATTGAAAATAATGCAGATCTGGCAATCGGTACAGCAAATCTCAAAAATTCAGAAATCCATGCTGATATTTTACTAGGAAACGGCATTTATTGGAAAGACAAAGAGTTTTGGGACCAAGTGGGTTTAAAAGAGATCTCCAACGGCACCTTCACATTAAACGCTGATCAGTCTACTCTGGAAGGCAGAGCGAATATTGCTAAAGACAGAAATGTACACTTTGATCTGAAAAACGATTCAATATGGACGTTGAAAATCAGCAAAAACGAAAAAGATGATGATGGCAATCTCCTTGATATTGCTCAAAGATCTCGTTCTGATGTTTCTGTGCTAAACCTTAACAACAGCTCCATTGTTTTTAGCGAACCAACAGAAGATCATTACCAAACATTGCATATAGGTTCTGGTAAACCAAACAGCACAGCAGTCTACAACACAACGGGTGATGCAAAGATTCACTTCAACGCAAAATGGAGTGATGGTGCTGCAATAAATGACCAAAAAACCGATAGACTTTTGATCAATGGAGATGTCTCAGGAACGACAGCAGTTTATGTTACGGGGCGCTTAGAAGATGACAATGTCGAAGCAAATACCTCTGCTGCTGCCAATGTCCGTGGTCTTTCACTCATTCAAGTTTCTGGAAAAGCAGAAGAAAGCTCTTTCAAACTTGTAAATGGCTATACCACAAGAGGTGGTTTACCGGATATGTATACACTACGTGCCTATGGACCAGACTCAAGCCAAGGCAAAGCCAATATTGCGCAAAACCTGTTTGATGAAAAGAATGAAAATTTCTGGGATTTCCGTTTGCAACCTGAAATTATTGAAACTGACACTGGTTCGGGTTCTGGCTCTGCTGGCTCTGGCTCTGGCTCTGGCTCTGGCTCTGAACCAAGTGTGGCTGCTCTTGTACCACAGGCAGCAAACTATTTGGTCATGCCAACTGCTCTTTTCAGTACAGGATTAACAGATATGGTTAAACAAAACGCGCTCTTAGCCAATATCAGAACATCCATCTCAGGAAAAGAAGAAGAAAAACAAACCGGTTTCTTCTTATACACCTATGGAAGCACAGGAACCTTATCTTCTGAACGCGGACCTCTCAAATACGGTTACGGTGCTGATATTCGTTATGCTGCTCTCCAAGCCGGTGTCACATTAGCGGCATTAGAAGGACAAAATACCACAACACATTTCGGTCTTGTAGGCACCTATGGACAGCTGTCGTTCACACCAAAGGATATGAAAGATGTAAGTAAGAGCACATTGGATAAATGGTCACTAACAGCTTATGGCAGCGTGCAGCATGACAATGGGTTCTATATGGATACACTGTTATCCTATGGAATTCTAAAAGGAGATATCGGCAATGCTCTTATTGGCAAAACTGCAAAGTTGAACGATGCTAAGATGTTGAGTATTTCCACCACTGTTGGCAAAGAATTTGCAACCAGTGTGGAAGGTTTAACCTTCGAGCCGCAAGCACAACTTGCTTATCAACATTTGATGTTTAACACCATTGAAGATGCTGATAATTTTACCGTTGATATGAACAATCCTTCTCAATGGTTGATCCGTGTTGGTGGACGTTTGACCAAAACCATTTCCACTGAAAACAACCGTCCTATGTCTTTCTATGGAAAAGTAAACTTGATCAAAACCTTTGGTGATGATGGTACCATTCATATTGGTAGAGACTTTGACCTTGATCCTATGGGACCTGCAATTGAAGGCGGCATTGGCATCAATGCACAACTGTCTCACAATTTCTCCCTTCATGGTGATGTAAGCTATCAACAAAAGCTTCAGAAAACTGGTATAAGTGGTGCTAGCTTTTCAGGTGGAATACGCTATCAGTTTTAAGACAAGGCTGTAAAAATAGCCTATCATTCTATTCAATTTAAAAAAAGGCAGCGCAGAACATTCTTCTACGAAACTTATTCAATCAGATACAATAAACATAACAAGAGTCCTCCACAAATTCATGCGACACATTCAAGAAGAATGCTACGCTTTGTAAAAACACATCAAGCAGTATTCTTTATCTTAAACAGAAAACGCGTTTTAAATCCAAAATGAGGAAACTTTTTTCATTTTTGCTTATTGCTCCCAACAGCGCTTGCCCTCCCCTTTTTCCTTAATGCGGAAAAAATTGTAACCGATATTATGCGCCTTCAACAAAAATCTACATAAGCTAAAATTCACTTAAAATATTGTTGCTGAATATTCATTTTATATTTATAATAAATATTTAATTACTAAATAATAAGCTAAAAAAAGAATTATTATTTAATAATACATTTTAATTGAATATAAATTATATTATCATATACTTTAATTTGACAGGTAATAATAAACAAAATAGGCTGAATCGGTTATTTTATTGAAAACCATCTATTTTCACTTCTTCTTATAAAGTCGGCGGGAAAATGAATGTTGGGGGCTTTAAAAGGAGTGGATTGATGCCTAAAAAATTTCTTCTATCCTGCACAGCAATTGTGGCAGTTGTACTGTCTGGTATCCATCTTAATGCACAAGCTAAAAATCTTGAAATTTCAGAAAGTAAAAAAGAAGTTTCCAACGAAACCTATGAAATTATTCACGCAAAAAAAGGTAGCCAAATTATCGGCAAGCATTTGACGATAATCGGAAACAAAAAAACAAACACCAATATAAGTACAAATACGCACGCTATAACAGCTGAAGGTTCTAACACTACGATTGAATTACTGGATGGTACAACCATTAAAGGAACTGGTTCTAGCATTTTCTTCGGTCTTGTAGCAAAAGATGGTGCTACACTAAAAATGACTGGGGGAACTATTACAGTTTCCAACACTGGCGCTAAATTCTTGAACAGTAAGAATGCTGAAAACAAGCTAAACGATATAATAATATCAAGTGGCAAAGGCAAAGCACCACTAAATTTTGCAATAGTTGCAGACAAAGACAGTGAAATCACTTTAGAAAATCTAAAAGTGAGTAAGGCAATGAATAGCGTCGTCGCAAATAATCAGTCTAAGGTCACAATCTCTGGAGGATCATTTGATGCAAAAGGCGCATCAATACATGCTCTAAGCAGCAGCACGATTACTTTAACTAACAATGCTCAAATTACATCATCTGATAACGTTGGTCTCTACGCAGAAGGCTCAAAAGCCAAGATCACAATGACGGGAGGAAATATAACAGGAAAAGATGCCGCATTATCTGCAACCAAAGGTGGCCATATTCAAGTCACAGACGTGTCCTTAAAAATAATAAATAGCCCAACTTTCACTGTCAATGCTTACAATTCTGATACCATAATTGAGTTGCTCGGAAATACAACCATTAGCGGTGATGGAGGTGGACTTTTTGCAAAAGATAATGCTATGATCAAAATGACTGGAGGATCCATTAACGCTTCCTATATTGGTGCTAGCTTCAATAATAGTAAGAACGCTGGAAACAAGCTAAAAGATATAATAATATCAAGTGGCAAGGGAAAAGCACCACTATCCGGTGGTGTATTTGCATACAATGGCAGTCAAGTCACTTTAGAAAATGTAAAAGTGACTAAGGCAATGAATAGCGTTACTGCAAATAATAAATCTGAAATCACGGTATTGGGAGGGTCATTTGATGCCACAAAGGCAGCAATATCTGCTTACAATGGCAGTCGCGTAACTCTGACCAACAATGTTCAAGCTACATCATCTCATGGCACTGGACTTCATGCAACAGATTCAGAAACCACAATCGAAATGACGGGAGGAAGCATAATCACAGAAAAAATGGCGTTGGTTGCAGAAAACGGTGGACATATCAAGGTCACGGATGTTGCGTTAACAGCGACGAATGATAAAATCGGAACAGTTGTCGCCGGCGGTCCGAACAGCATGATTGAATTGCATGGGAATACAACAATTAAGAATGCTGTAGTCGGTCTTCATGCACAAAACAGTGGAATGATAAAAATGATCGGAGGGACCATTACAGCTTCTGAAACCGGTGCTGGTTTCTACAATAGTAAGAGCGATGAAAACAAGCTAGAAAATGTGAAAATATCGAGCAGTAACGATAAAGAGCCTAAAATCACAGGAATAGGTGCCGACAAGGAAAGTAAAGTCACTTTAGAAAATGTAACAGTTACGCAGGCAAAAAGCGGCATAGCTGCGAATAATCATTCTAAAGTAACGGTTTCTGGAGGATCATTTGAGGGGAAAACCGTAGGAGTATACGCTGGAAACGGTAGTAACATTACTTTAACTAGTAGTAAAAAAGGCAATGTGCAAGTTACATCATCATCATCGAATAGCAAAGGACTCTATACAAATGGTTTACATTCTACCATCACAATGACGGGGGGAACAGTAACCGGAGAATTAGCATTAAATGCAGAAAACGGTGGGCATATTAAGGTCACAGATGTTTCTCTAACAACAACAAATGGCAATGGGGGAGGAGCAGGAGTTGATAGCGCTAATAGTATGATTGAATTATATGGAAATACAACGATTAAGAATGCTACTGTCGGGCTTTTGGCAAGTAATGATGGCGTAATTAAAATGATAGGGGGAACCATTACGGCTTCTGCAACTGGTGTTGGCTTCGTGAACAGTAAGAGCACCGAAAATAAACTAGAAAATGTAATAATATCAACCGGTAAAGATAAAAATTCAGGCAACGGAATACGTCTAGAGAAAGAAAGTAGACTCACTTTAAAAAATGTAAAAGTGACTCAAACAGGCAACAGCGTAATTGCAAATAATCGTTCTAACATAATAATCTCTGGAGGATCATTTGATTCAAGCTATGCAACAATATGTGCTCAAAACGGCAGCAGCATCACCTTAACGGACAATGCTCAAATTACGTCATATGATGAAGCAGGACTCTATGCACAAGACTCAAAATCCACGATTATAATGACAACAGGAAGCGTGACAGGAAAATATACAGCCTTAGAAGCAGATATAGGTGGCCATATTACGGTTACAAATGTTGCTTTAAAAGCAACTAATAATGGCAGTGGTGTAGCTGCTGGTGCAGCTTCCTCTGGCTCTAACAGTGTGATTGAATTGCTTGGAAATACAACGATCAGTGACGTTAAAATCGGAATTGATGCGCAAAACGATAGTACAATCAAAATGATCGGAGGAACAATTACTGCTTCCGAATCTGGCGTTCATTTGTTAAAAAATAAGAGCAATAACAAACTGAAAGATGTAACGATATTAAATAGTAAGGACAATACACTACTGATCAACGCAATAATTGCAAGAAAAAGTGCCATTACTTTAGAAAATGTAACCGTTCCGCAAGCAATCAATAGCATAATTTCAGATAATGGTTCTCAAATAACAGTTTCTGGAGGATCATTTAACGCAGAAGGTGCAGCAATATCTGCCATAAACGGCAGTACCATTACTTTAACTGACAATACTCAAATTACATCATCTGACGACGCTGGACTCTATGCAAAAGACTCAAAATCCGTCGTTACCGTAACGGGAGGAACAGTACAAGGTAAAACTACTGCATTATCTGCCCAAAACGGTGGACGTATTAAAGCCACGAATGTTACTCTAATAACAGCAGATAGCAACGGATCCGGTGCGGAAAGCCAAGATGTTAGCAGTCTAGTTGAATTATATGGCCATACAACGATTAAAAATGCTGAGATCGGACTTTCTTCAGAAAATGGCGGGATGATTAAAATGATCGGAGGAACAGTAATTGCCGAAAATAGTGCATTTGTTGTAAATAATAATGGACATATTGATGTGACAGATGTTTCTGCCACAGCAGAAGATAGAGGTATAGCATTTGAAAAATCCAAGAACAATAAAACATCAGAAATCAATTTAACCAATACAAAACTTCACATTAAAAATGGTACTGGAATTAATGCAAATGAATCAATTGGTAAAGTCAATCTCAAAAATTCAGAAATCCGTGCCAATGTTTTATTAGTAACCGAAGCTTCAACGAAAAAAAATGATTTCACTTTTACACTAAACGCCGATCACTCCGTCTTAGACGGCAAAGTGAGCACCGAAAAAAAATTCAAAACAATCTTTGATTTGCAAAACAATACGAAATGGACATTGAAAACAAGCACAAATAAAAAAAGCCAGAACGAACAACTGCTTGATATTGCTCAAAGAGTACGTTCTGATATTTCTGTCCTTAACATCAATGACAGCTCTATTGTTTTTGAAGAGCCAACAGAAGATCATTATCACACGTTGCACATAGGATCTGGCAGACCAAATACTAAAAAAGTCTACAATGCTACAGGAAAAGCAGAAATTCATTTCAATGTCGAATGGAGTGATAGCGCTGCCGTAAACAAACAAAAAGCTGACCATCTTCTGATTCACGGTGATGTTTCAGGGACTACACTGATTTATATCACTGGACATTTAGAAAAGAACAATATTAAAGCAGACACTTCTGCTCTTACCAGTGTACGTGGTCTTTCACTCATTCAAGTGTCTGGAAAAGTAAATCAAAACTCTTTCAAACTTGCAAATGGCTATATCACAATAAGTGGTTCACCTTATAAATATATACTGAAAGCTTATGGACCAAAATCAAACCACAGTAAAACAAATACTGAACAAAACCTTTTAGGAGAAAATAAAAATTTTTGGGATTTTCGCTTGCAACCAGTACTGCTTGATAGCGACTCAAAAGTAAAAAACATCGTGCCATAAATACAAACTCTTTGATCATGCCCAGTGCTCTCTTGTATGCTGGATTGACCGATATGGCTAAGCAAAGTGCAACTGTTAACCAATATGCAACATTTGTCTTAAGGAAAGAATAAGACAAACGGAATGGCTTTTTCTTATACACCTATGGAAAAACAGGAAGCTTATTTTTTGATAAGTAGTACTTCTAGTAGATATGGTTATAGCAGTACTCATCTTCGTTATGCTGCTCTACAAGGAGCTGTTAACTTTGTCGCGCTAGAAAGGAAAAATATCTACAACACATTTTGGTCTTATAGAAACCTATGGACAACTCTCTTTGCACTCCAAAGAATATGCAAGACAGCAAGTAAGAGCATATTGAATAAATGGTCATTTCACTCACCGCCTATGGCAGTAAACAGCGTGACAGTGGTTTCTATCTTGATACGCTGTTTATCCTATGGCTTCCTAAAGGGAAAGATCACCAATGCCCTCATTAATACAACCGCAAAATTGAAAAATGCAAAAATGTTGGCGATCTCCACAACTGTTGGCAAACAATTTGCAACGGGTATTCAAGGCGTAACATTCGAACCACAGGCACAGATTGCCTATCAACATTTGATGTTTGATACCATTAAAGATGCTGATAATCTGACCATTGACATGCAAAATCCTTCTCAATGGATGATCCGTGTTGGTGGACGTTTGACAAAAACCATTGCCACTGAAAACAGCCGTCCTATGTCTTTCTATGGAAAAGTAAACTTAATCAAAACCTTTGGTGATGATCAGACATTCCATATTGATAAGTATTATAAACGTGACCCCTCGGGAAGTTCCGTTGAAGGTGGGCTTGGTATTAGTGCATAATTGTCCGCTAACCTCTCCCTTCATGGTGATGTCAGCTATCAACAAAAGCTTCAAAAAACTGGTATAAGTGGTGCAAGCTTTTCAGGAGGAATACTCTATCAGTTTTAAATCAAGACTGTAAAAAATAGCCTATTCAATTTAACAAAAAGGCAGCATATTGCTGCCTTTTTGGTTTATTATAAGCTGTTTTTAAGCGCTGTTTTAAATAGAGAACAGCGAAATATTTGAAGACTGTGATTGACCATTGGATGTTTTTTACAAAAAATTCTTTTTATAAAGAATAAAACTGTAAAAAAGAGAACAACCAAAAACAAAATGATATTGTAAAATAATGAGAAGCTTTTCTAGAAAATACAACATTACTATCTTTTGTTATTTCTCACAAATTTAATGCTTAAAATCCCAAAATAAAACTTTTGAACATAAAATGATAAGTAAAAAATAATGCAATAATATCAAACAAAGAGATGTATGTTATAAGTCATTCGTATATTTCAAAATGGGAGTTCTAATAGGATTTAAAATATTACAGCTCAAACACTGCCCAGAAAATTCATACTGAAAAAATCCTATTATCCCCTTCCCTCTTAACAATGCCGCCAAACATCTCCAGAAACTTCAAAACAAATAAAATTGCATTTTCTCTTCTGTAAAATTGATCATGCTCTTTGCTCTCTATGGACAATAGGCTCTATACTTGCTTCAAAAAACTCCTTTGTATAATTGTGTTGCGCATGTAGATTACGCAATTCATCATTGCTAAGCTCTTCAAGAATAATCCCTTTATGCATAATTCCAACACGTTCACAAATATGTGCAACAACAGCAAGATCATGGGATACCATCAAATAAGTAAGCTTTTTTCTCGCTCGCAACGATTTCAACAAGTTTAAAATTTCAGCCTGTACCGACACATCCAATGCAGATGTTGGCTCATCAAGCAACAAGACCTCTGGTTCAATAATTAAAGCACGTGCAAGAGCAATACGCTGACGCTGCCCTCCAGACAGCTCATGAGGATAACGATAAAGAAATGAAGAATCTAAACCAACGGAATCTAAAGCATCCTCCACCCGCTCCTTTCGGTTATCCATCCCATGGATTTTGAGAGATTCAGAAAGAACCGTATGGACCATTTTTCTTGGATGAAGTGATGCATAAGGATCTTGAAAAACCATTTGAATACAGCGTAAAAAATCCTTACTTCTTTTCTTTTCGACTTCTTGTCCAGCAAAAAGGAACTTTCCACTATAATCTGGAATAAGCCCCACCAATGTATTCAAAATTGTTGATTTTCCACATCCGGATTCACCAATCAAACCATAAGCTTCACCACGCTTAATATGAAAATTAACATTTTTAACAACTGTTACTGCCTTATGCCTATGACCAAAAGTTACAGATAAATTAGAAACATCAATAATATTCTCACAATTTGTCATGAGGAACCTCCTCAACACCATTAACAATCGTAGGATTATGTAACCAATCAGGATCACGCTCAGGAACAGCCAAAACATCAACAGGATTATCAAGCCGTGGCAAACTCGCGAGCAATGCCTTCGTATAAGGATGACAAGCGTGAGACAAATCAGAAGCAGGCAACTCTTCTAACACACGGCCTGCATACATCACCAAAATACGATCACAAAAATCAGCAATCATATTCAAATCATGACTAATGAAAATAAGTCCCGTTCCAGATTTTGTCACAAGTTCATCTAATACAGATAAAACTTGTCGTCTGACCGTAATATCAAGTGCAGATGTTGGCTCATCGGCAATAATTAAATCAGGTTTTGGAATGAGCATCATTGCAATCATCACACGCTGCCCCATCCCCCCTGATATTTCATGAGGAAATAGGCGCATCACATGTTCAGGATCACGAATATGAACAGATTCTAACATAGATATAGTCCGTTCCTGCGCTTCAACTTTTGAAACGCGGTAATGAATACGGTAAGCCTCCATAATCTGCTCACCAATCCGTATTAATGGATTAAGTGAATATTTTGGGTCCTGTAAAATCATTGAAATACGCTTCCCGCGGATTTTTCGCATCTGAGGTTCACTTGCGGTCAATAAATCAACATCCTCAAAGCGCATTTTTTTAGCTTTAACAATGGCTGCTCTTGGACTCAACCTTAGTATTGCGCGCCCAGTCATCGATTTTCCAGATCCGGATTCACCAACAATTCCAATTTTTTCTTTTCCAACAGAAAAACTAACGCCACGCACAACTTCTGAAATGCCGCGCGTTGTAGGAAAAGAAATACGTAAATCTTCTACTTCTAATAATTTATTACCCATTGCGTGGATCCAATACATCACGAAGACCATCACCTAAAAGGTTGAAAGCAAGACTTGCAAATAATATTGCACAGCCTGGTATTGCCGCCAACCACCAATTTGTCATCATAAATTCCCGCCCTGAAGAAAGCATCGCACCCCATTCAGGACTTGGAAGTTGAGCTCCCAATCCTAAAAAACCAAGACCAGCAGCCGTTAAAATAATTCCAGACATATCTAAAGTTAATCGTACAATCACTGAAGGAATACACATGGGCGCAACGTGAAACAAAATTATTCTCCAAGCAGAAGCCCCTTGCAAGCGAACGACAGAAACATAATCAGAAGAACGTATTGTCAAAGTCTCAGCACGTGCTAAACGTGCAATTGGAGGCCATGCTGCAATTGAAATTGCAATAGAAGCATTTTCAATCCCTGGTCCCAATGC
The DNA here is from genome assembly GCF_042194445.1 of Bartonella sp. MF74HXZ. NCBI lineage: Bacteria > Pseudomonadati > Pseudomonadota > Alphaproteobacteria > Hyphomicrobiales > Bartonellaceae > Bartonella > Bartonella sp. MF74HXZ. The sequence continues at coordinate 14,929 of NZ_JBHIMW010000007.1, forward strand.
GGCTGAAAATGCAAGAGCTAAAATCAAACCTGGAAAAGCAAGAAAAATATCGACAATGCGCATGAGCACAGTATCAACCCATCCGCCCATATAACCAGATACAGTTCCAACAATAAGCCCTATTGGACCTACAATAATAGTTGTAAGAAAAACAACATAAAGAGTAATACGGGAACCAAAAACAAGGCGACTAAAAATGTCACGTCCTAATTCATCTGTTCCAAAATAATGCGCCATAGAGGGTGGCTGCAACCGATGCCCTAGATCATTGCTAAGAAAATCATGCGTAGCAATCCAAGGAGCAAAAAATGCACATATGATAATAATACAAATAATAAGCAGACCGAATACAGCCGAAAAGTTATGAAAAAACTTAACCAGTGCGTGATAAATTCTTTGTATGTTCGCCTGAATTATGGAGCTTGGAACAGGGTCGTTTAACCAACCGCCCAAAAAAGATGATGATTGCGATTTATGATGATTACTTACTGTCATATTCAACGTGTCCTTGGATCAAAAATGCGATAAAGCAAATCAGAAAATAAATTAATGGCGACAAAGATAAATCCTACAAGTAAAGTACATCCTACAACTGCATTCATATCTCCGGCTAAAAGAGCATTTGTCAAGTAATGTCCAAAACCAGGCCAAGCAAAAACTGTCTCCGTTAAAACAGCCCCTTCTAATAAAAAAGCATAAGAAAGCGCAACAACGGTAATAACCTGAACAGCAGCATTCTTAAAGGCATGTCCCCATACCGTTCGCGCCCACGATAACCCCTTTACACGTGCAGTAATGATATATTCCTGATTAAGCTGCTCAATCATAAACCCACGAGTCATACGGCTAATATAAGCCATAGCACCGAAAGCTAAGATCAAAGCAGGCATAATAATGTGACTAAAAACATTACCAAAAGCCTCCCATTGTCCTTGGCTTGCAGTATCCCAAAGGAAAAATCCTGTTTTTGGTTCGAAAGAATATTCATAAAGAAAATCAATACGTCCTGGACCACCAACCCAGCCAAGCTTGGCGTAAAATATTAACAAAGCCATTAAACCGAGCCAAAACGTTGGAGTAGAATAACTTACAAGTGTAAAAACACGAACAACATAATCAATAAATGAATCGCGATACATTGCTGCAAAAACACCAAATGGAATTCCAAGACTTGTGCCAATAACAATAGCAACGGTTGCAAGCTCTAATGTTGCAGGAAATACACGCATAATATCAGCTAGAACAGGACGCCCAGAAGTTAAAGCATCTCCAAAGTCAAATAAAAATACATTATGAAGATACTTCCAATATTGAACAATCAACGGCTTATCAAGACCAAGCTTATAATACATTGCATCATAAGCTTCCTGACTGATATTATCACCAAGAATAGACAGAACTGGATCTAGAGGAAGAAGATGACCAAGAAAAAAAGTGATCGTCACCAACCCAAGCAATGTGATAAAAACTGAAATAAGAAGTTTCAATCCTTTGCATAAAAAATCCCATAAAAATAATCTTTTCTGCTTTTCTGATACAGCTCTTTCAGTCTCTGAAAGTGGCAAAACCATTATAAAAATCCCCTCTGTAGCGACAAAACATAAAGCAAATACCTTTTTTTATATAACGAAACAACCTCTTATTAAGCATGTTCTACAATCCTTCTCTATAACATGCTTCTTTTTATTTTTCTGCTTCATTGTAATAAAGTCTATAACTGTTCCAAATCCATTTTTTGACATCAGGTCCCATACCAACGGTATAATATGTCTGAAATAAATAAACCATAGGACCATGCTCTAGCACATAATGCTGTAAAGTACGATATTGCATGATACGCTTATTGGGGTCTTTCTCAAACAAAGCATCCATCACCATGTTATTAATATTTTCATCATAATACCCAGCGCGCCAAGCCAAATACATATTGTGCTTTTTTGTAAATGTTGGATCAGGATTAAACACGTGATTTAATGAGGCAGGATGTCCATCAGGATCGGCACTCCCCCACCCCATAATAGCAGTATCATAATTTCCACCACGTACACGGCTCAACAATTGATTTTGTGCCATTTTTTCAATTGTCAGCTCAACACCAATTTTACGTGCATTGGCTTGAATAGACTGTGCAACAGACGACATATAACTAAGGCTTCCAACTAAAAGATTAGCTTTAAAACCGTTCGGATAACCAGCCTCAGTAATCAACTGTTTTGCTTTTTTCAAATCCAACTTAAAAGGCAGACCTTCTTTTTCATCCAAAGCACCAGGAACACCCAAGGACATATAAGTTGCCCGCGGAATAGCAATCCCCTTCAAAACAGTTTTTCCAAGACCTTCATAATCAACCAAATAACGAAGTGCCAATCTGACCTTTTCGTTTGCAAAAATTGCATTCTTATTATTTAATGATAGATAAATAATCTGGGGGCGCAAAACACGACTAATTTTGACGGGGCCTCCCTTTTTTTCAATATCTAAAATGTCCTCTGAAGAAAGATCACGTGCTATATCCACATCACCTTTTTCCAAAAGAAGTCTTTGACTTGATGAATCTGCTACGTGCTGCACAACAATCTTCTTAATTTTAGGCACATCGCCCCAATAATGCTGTGTAGCCTCTAATACAACTTTATCTCCTGGAGACCAGCTCACCAATTTATAAGGTCCAACACAAGCCGAATGTGTCGCTAAATATTTATTCCCCATATCACCGTTAATACTCTGCGCTTCAATTGTTTTCCGATCAAGCAAAGCAGAAGCATAAGACTGTCCAATAACAGTCAATATGAGCTGAATAGGATAGGGTTTATCTAATTTTAATTGCAAAGTCTTATCATCAAGAGCTTGAATATTTGTTTCAACATTGTTTTTATTAAATCCATAATCCATTAAAGATTGGGCATAGCTCAATCCTAATTTAATAATCCGCCGCATCGACCATACCAAATCTTGCGCTGTTGCTGTTCTTCCATCATTAAACTTTAAATCATCACGAAGATGAAAAACTATTCTTTTGCCATTATCTAAAACATCCCAAGATTTTGCCATAGCAGGGCGAATTTTTGTAGGATCATGCTCATCATATTGCACTAACGCGCTACAAATATTCGTCAATAACTCACTCGTCACAACTTCAACAGTTTGCGCTGGATCAAAACTACTCATTGAATCAATATTCCATGCCATCACCAATATATCTTTAGATGAAGCACTAAATGCTGATGCTATAGCCCCATTTAAAAAAGCTGTTATGCCTAATAAAACAGAAAATTTTTTCAACATTTTTTTCCCATTTTTTCCTATTATATTCTTATGCCTTTTCACACATAGCCGTTGTGATTTTGCTCTTTCATCTTTTAAACAGCATAGTATCAAACATCAACTTCATTTAATCAAACTAAGCATCTATAAAATAATTCTCTCATACATCAATCTATATTCGGGATGCAGAGAACTTGTAGCCACAAACAAAGATCTTCTCCAATATAACTTTCTATATTCATCCCTCCTTAATAAACGACCTCCATCATATACAGCACAAACATCCATCACAGTTTCATCCTTAAAAAAACTGAAGAACTTTTACGTGAAAGAATATTTTCATCATGCAATTATGATCAAGCTATTTTTACCTTTGATAACACGAAAAGACACTTTTATTTTTCAATTTTACTATAAAAAATACGCGGTGCACTATTCCAAACCCATTTTTTGACATCCGGTGTCATCGCTATAACGCTATATTGCTGGTAAATAAACGCATAAGGTCCTTTTTGCATAAGTTCACGTTGTAAATCAGCATATATTTGCGCCCGTTTTTGCGGATCTTTTTGAAACAACGCCTCTTCAACTTTTTGATTCATCTTGGCATCAAAATACCCATGCTGCCAACTAGGATAAGCTGTATTTTTTGCCTCAAACCGATTATCTGGATTATAAACAAGACGTGAAGCCATTGTATGAGGATCCGCAGAATCATTATTCCATCCAACAAAAATTGTATCAAAAGCCCGAGCATAAAGTTTGGAAAACAACTGTGTACCTGCCAATCGTTCAATTTTAAGACGCACACCCGCCTGCGCAGCACTATCTTGGAGTGACTGAGCAAGTAATAAAGTATAAGGAGTGTTTGATACGAGAAAATTTGCCTCAAATCCGTTCGGATAACCGGCCTCTGCTAAAAGCTGCTTGGCTTTTTGAATATCAAGCTTAAAGGGTTGCCCTTCTTTTTCATCCAAAGCCCCAAAATTGCCAAGAGGAATAAAACTTGCCCGTGGGATACCAATCCCTTTGAGAAGCTTCTTGCCAAGACCTTCATAATCTATAAGATAACGCATCGCCAAGCGCACTTTTTCCTTAGCAAAAATGGGATTCGTCGTATTGAATCCCCAATACATCATGGTTGGCACCAACACTTTTTCAACTTTAACATCTGTTGTTTTTTGCAAATCTGCCAGATCTTCAGGTGTCAAATTACGAGCAACATCAATATCATGTTTTTGCAACAACAAGCGCTGTGTTCCAGGCTCCGCAACATGGCGAATTACAATCTGCTTTAGTTTAGGTGCTTCTCCCCAATAATGAGAGCTTGCACGCAATAAAATCGCTTCTCCAGGGCGCCAACTTTTTAACTGATAAGGACCAACGCAAGCAGCATGAGTTTTCAAATACTGATTTCCCAAATCACCATTTTTTTCGTGTTTCATGATCGTCTTACGATCAAGCAAAGCTGTCGCACGACTCGCAACAACATTATTCAGAATGAGCTCTGCTGGATAAGGCTTATCAAATTTCATTACCACTGTTTTCTCATCAACAGCTTGCAAAGCATCATTAACATTTTGTTCTGTAATTCCATATTCATTAAAAATTGCCGCATTAGCCATCTGCAATTTGACAATCCGCTTCATACCCCAAACAAGATCATTGGCATTGGCTGATCTACCATCGTTAAACTTTAAACCATCGCGCAAATGAAAGGTAATCACCGTACTGTGATCATCACCTGAAACATCCCAATGTGTTGCTAAAGACGGAACTATTTTCGTTGGATCATCTGTCGCTGTACTGACCAAATTATCACAAACATTTCCAATAATTTCACTTGCATAAACATCATTGCTTTGGGCAGGATCAAATGTACTGATTGCATCAAGATTCCAAGCCATCACAAGAGTATTAGCCGGTGTTTTTGCTGAAACCTGTTGTACAACTACTCCCAGTGCCACAAGAGCAGCAACAAGAGAGCTGCTACTTTTCAATATTGTTTTCTTCGAGTTCATAAACGTTTCCCTTTATTTATTTTTTATTAATTAATGACGCTGAAATAACATGGCAAATTTATAATTATACACATTTTTATAATTATACACATTGAACAAATACATTCTAATCGCCTATACAGAGTCATCTACTTTATAAATTCATTGACTTACATCTCAATCAAACCATAGCGAACATGAAATATATGTTTTTCTAACCAGTATCACATTCTTTCATAACCTTTCTTTGCATACGATAATGCCGTATACCAGCCCCATTAATCATCAAAACGATAAGCCTTGTAGCCCCCAAAATGGTAAGCTTTTAAAAAAATCATTGCGCAAAAATTTATGAATTCACCATTCTATTCCTTTAGGCGGTATTTAAAATAAAATATGCAACCTTTAAAAATCGTCATTCTCCTCAAACACTCAATTTCAAGACGCGGCGCATCTTTACTACATGATCAAAACTGCACTAAAACAGTAGAAAGGAGCAAGAAAAGATCTTTTCTAAAACTCTACCCCCCACAAAAATCTGCTTAATCTTTTGAAACCCAAGTGTCAAAAATTTTACGTTTTTACCAACAAAACCAAACATGTTAACGAAAACAAAGGAACAATGAGAAGAAGCAGCACTTTCAAGCTTTGTCTTTTGAGAGATAAAGCTTGCAATAAAAGAATACACATTAAAATGCACTTCTCTACTGATAAAAACAAAATTCATTAGACTACCCCCCAAAGACATAACGAATATAAATCCTTCTAAACTTTAGTGTGCATTATTGCTTTACCACTATAAAAATAGAACAGAAAACAATACACTGAAACAAAACTCTTGTTTCCAGCAGAAACATACAGAGATTCAACTAAGCAATGTAGTGGATACAAGCCTGCCTGAGCTTAATCATCTTCCCAAAAATTATTGGAGCGCACACGCGGCAAGATCACCCTCTAATAGAAGAAAACTATCAGATAATAAAACCCAACACAAGCAGCTTGAGTCATTTAACTTCAATTTTTCATCGCTGCATTTTATTTTTATTGCCTAGGTAAGTATTGGACAATCGACCTACACACAAATAAACCAACTACCATACAACCAAAGTAAAATATAACAATGCAACAACAGCACGCCCTCTAAAAACCACTTTGCATTCGTCAATAAACATGAATAAAATATTCACTACTTATTATAACGCTCATGTCATTAACAAAAATAAAAACACCTCTTCTGAACCATTTCAAATGCCAAGGGCTGTTGCACAACATTGAACGCTCGTAAAGTGTGTGATGGTGCTGATTTGCTCCTTCATAAGCGTGAAGATGGAGTGCACAATGGATTGATTATTATACCATTCATGGGCTGCGTCGCAAAATGGGCTTTGGTACACTAGGTGTTTCTTTAAAACATACAAGACATTACCATTATCTCACTTCAGATACATGACAGTTAAGGTATCACTCCTTTTTGCATCTGTTTTTTCATCTTCAAAATTATACCTTTATCGTTTTGAGTGCCAACAATAGTAGGAAATCATTGATATTGTATAGTTTATATATTTTAATTATCTTATACAGTGGAGTTGTATAATCTATACATTTATTAAACAATTCAATTATTATCCTATTGATCATTACCCTTACAAAAGAACGTTGGCTAATTTATCGACAAAAACATCCTTCAAGATGATCATTAACAATCCCTACGGACTGCATAAAAGCATAACAAATTGTGGGACCAATAAATGTCCAGCCACGTTTCTTCAAGTCTTGAGAAAGACGAAGAGAAGCAGGGGTTGTAGGATGAGCCGACAGTGTTTGAAAGTCTATCTTTTCATAACGCTCTGATTGTGGTGGCTGAAAAGACCAAAAATAGCGGGACAAGCTCCCCCACTCTGTTATAATTTCCTGTGCTCTAAGTGCATTATTAAGCACTGATTGAATTTTTCCTTGATGGCGAACAATGTCTTTATTCTGCATTAACATTTTCACCTTTAACTCATCATAATGAGCAATCTTTTCAAAGTCAAAGTGATCAAATGCAATGCGAAAAAAAGAGCGTTTTTTTAAAATTGTAAACCAAGAAAGTCCCGCTTGGAAACCTTCAAGACAAATTTTTTCAAACAAACAGATATCCTCAAAAACAGGTTTTCCCCATTCGTTATCATGATAAGCACAATAAAGTGGATCCGTTCCAGCCCATGCGCAACGAACTTTTCCATCCACTCCCTTAAGAAGACCTTCCGCAAGCATGGCATTAACCGTATTAAAAGAGAGTTCCTTGATCATCGCTTGGCGGCTTTATCTGCTTGTGTTTTGAACGTTTAGAAAAAACAGGTTCTTGTATTGCAACACTGATATCACCATCAAAAAAGCGTAAATTTATTTGCCCTGTTTCAGGAAACTGAGTCAACCGTTTAACGGGCTTATTATCTTGCCCCAAAGCCAAAACAAAACCACGCTCTAAAATATTCTGATAAGAAGTGCTTTTTAAAAGTCTGAATGCAAGCTCCATTTGAGCACGTTGTTTTTCCACACTACGCACAAAAGCACGATGAAGGCGCGCCGTATATTCCTTTGTATTGCGTTGTGCTTTTTCACTATTTAACAAACGTAGCGAAAGACGTAAACGAAGAGTATGAAAAGAAAAACATTTTTTATCGTAGCTCACACAAAGAGCACGCTGTAATCGATTTGAAATTTCATCAAAACCACGCCGTGGTAGAGCAAAAAGTTGGTCGACAGTGGGAAGACCACGTCTGGCTGCACGCAACTTTTGTTGATGAAAATCAAAAGAACGTACAAGTCCCTTGCGCAAACGTGCCCCAAGAGACGCAACACACACTTCAAGATCAAGCTTAACAGGAACAGCCTTTTCTGCAGCTCCTGTAGGAGTTGGAGCACGCCAATCAGCGACATAATCAATCAAAGTCCAGTCCGTTTCATGCCCAACAGCAGAAATAACGGGAAGAGCAGAGGCATAAACAGCACGAACAACAGCTTCGTCATTAAAACCCCACAAATCTTCTAAACTTCCCCCTCCCCGTGCAACAATAATAAGATCAGGTTTTGGAATAAGTCCTCCTGGAGCAAGAGCATTAAAACCTTCAACAGCAACAGCTACCTCTCTCCCACTTGTTTCCCCCTGAACACGTACAGGCCAAACCAAAATATGTAACGGAAAACGATCGGATATACGATGAATAATATCACGAATAACAGCACCTGTTGGTGATGTTACAACGCCTATAATTCGAGGCATATAAGGCAAAGGTTTTTTCTTTGCTTCATCAAATAAGCCTTCTTCCACAAACTTTTTCTTACGATTTTCAAGAAGTGTCATCAAAGCACCAACCCCCGTTGGTTCAAGAGCCTCAATGACAATTTGATATTTCGATGACCCTGGATAAGTTGTAAGTTTACCAACAGCAACCACTTCCATCCCTTCTTCAGGAGGAAATTTGAGCTTTTCCATCACTCCACGCCAAATAACAGCTTCCAACCGTGCCTTATCATCCTTTAAAGCAAAATAAGCATGTCCTGAAGCATGAGTACCACGGTAACCTGATATCTCCCCACGCACCCGTACATAACCAAACTTTTCTTCAACAACACGCTTTAGAGCTCCTGCTATTTCGGAAACAGTAAATTCTGCCACATTTGTTACACCTGTTTTTTCACTAAACAAACTTACCATTTTTCAATTCTTTACGCCCGTTTCTGTGAATCTTTTTGAAACAACACAATCTTTAAAATTTTTATTTATAGCTTCATCAAAATATCCATAACACCGGCTAGAACAGCTTATATTTCGAATTTCAAACTGATTATCCGAGTTATAAAAAAGCTTGGAGCCGTTGTATGGGGATCTCCAGAGTTATTATTCCATCCGAAAGCTGTATCAATAGAAGTTAAAATATTCAATCTTAACATCCACACAAACACATCTTTCATAAGAACTCCTGAAATAAAATTCTCTACACAACATAGTAATCCATTCCCGATAAAATTCAACGTATTGCAAAGTGTTAAAGAGCTTTGCAATACATCAAATATATCATGATCATGTTTTTTATATTTTATAAACCTGATACCTTCTTATTTTTCAATTGCACTATAAAAAATACGTGGTGCACTATTCCAAACCCATTTTTTAACATCAGGTGTCATAGCTACAGTATGATACGTCTGATAGATAAAAGCATAGGGTCCTTTCTGCATAAATTCACGTTGCAAATCAGCATACATTTGCGCCCGTTTTTTGGGATCTTTTTCAAACAACGCATCTTGAACCTTTTGATTCATAGTTTCATCCAAATACCCATGGCACCAACTCGCATAGCCTGTATTTTTAGCCTCAAGCCGATTATCAGGATTGTAAATAAGGCGTGAAGCCATTGTATGAGGATCCGCAGAATCATTATTCCATCCGAAAAAAATCGTATCAAAAGTACGTGCAGATAGTTTTGAAAATAACTGCGTGCCCACAAAACGTTCAATTTTAAAACGTACCCCAACCTTTTTTGCATTGTCTTGAAGGGACTGAGCAATAGGCAGAGCAAAAGGATAAGGAGAAGTACCAGCAAAAATACTGGCCTCAAAACCATCTGGATAACCTGCCTCTGTTAAAAGTTCCTTTGCTTTTTGAAGATCAAGTTTAAAGGGTTGTCCTTCTTTTTCATCCAAAGCCCCAAGATTACCAAGAGGAATAAAACTTGCACGTGGAACACCAACATCTTTGAGAAGAGTCTTACCGAGTCCTTCATAGTCAATAAGATAGCGCATCGCTAAACGCACTTTTTCATTGGCAAAAATAGGATTTGTCACATTGAACCCCCATATGATCACGGATGGCTCTAACACTCTTTCAACTTTAATATCGGTTGTTGCTTGGAGATCTGCCAAATCCTCTGGCATCAAATTACGTGCAACATCGATATCGTGTTTTTGCAACAATAAACGTTGTGTTCCAGGCTCCGCGACATGGCGAATTAAAATCTTCTTCAATTTAGGCGCCTCACCCCAATAATTGGAGCTTGCACGCAATAAAATCCCTTCTCCAGGGCGCCAACTCTCTAACTGATAAGGACCAACACAAGCAGAATGGCTTGCCAAATACCGGTTTCCCATATCACCATTTTTTTCGTGTTTCATGAGTGTCTCACGATCAAGCAAAGCAAGAGTACGACTAGTGGCAAAATGGCTAAGAATAAGCTCTGCTGGATAAGGTTTATCAAATTTCATCACCACCGTTTTCTCATCCGGTGCTTGAAAAGCCTCATCAACATTCTGTTCTGTGATACCATATTCATTAAATGTCGCCGCAGTAGCCATCTTCAATTTAACAACCCGCTTCATGCTCCAAATTAGATCATTGGCATTCGCAGGACGACCATCATTGAACTTCAAACCATCACGCAAATGAAAAGTAATCACCGTACGCTGATCATCACTTAAAACATCCCAACTCTTCGCCAAAGAGGGAACAAGTTTAGCTGCGTCATCTTTAGCTGGTTCAACTAAATTATCACAAACATTGACAAGAACTTCGTTACCATAACGGTCATTGATTTGTGCGGGATCAAATGTACTTATTGAATCAAGATTCCAAGCCATCACAAGCGTATCGGCAGGTGTTTTTGCTGAAACTTGTTGCACCAAAATCCCCAGTGCAATAACAGCAGAAACAAAAGCACTGCTCCCTTTCAATATTTTTCCTTTCAAGTTCATAGACTTTTCCTTTTAAAATTTATTGTATAAGTTCTCCATGCAACAATAACGTGCAAGAAATAATAAGATTAGACTTAGAAAACATACCTCCTCGAAATAAAATTAAAAACTCAACAGAAAACGATCTGATATAAAACGAAGGTATTAGGCATAACAGCATCTGTTGGAGATATCACAGTGCTTACAATTTGGGACATATCAGGCAAAGTTTCCTTTTGCTTTATCAATCAGACCTTTTGCTTCAAATTTCTTTTTTGATTTTCTAAAAAGTGTCGCGAAAACACCACCTCCGGTTACTTCAAGCGCCTCAATAAAAATTTGATATTTTGATGATTTTGAATGAATTGTAATTTGCTGAAATTGATCATTTACCCTCCTTCTCAAGAGAAAATTTGAATTTTTTCATCACTCCCCATAAAATAATACCCCAATTGCGGAGTGTTATCTTTCAAAACAAAAGGAAACATAACATAGGCATCATAAAAAACTGATATTCCTCTTTGCCTCCACACCAAAACTCTTCTTCAACATTGCAAAGTCTTTGCTCCTTTAACAATGCTAAATACCACAACATTTGTTGTACTAATTTTTTCAGCAAATGAATTGATCTCTTTTCAATTCATGGAAGTTGAAATATTAAGTTTTAAACATCCAAGCAAGCACATCTTTAATGAGAATGAAAGATCCCTTAATAGAAATCTTGCAAAGACACTCAGCAATATATCCTCTATTATTCACAATCTTCAACGTATTGCAAAGCATTTAAGAACTTTGCAATACGTCAAATATATCATGATCATGTTTTTTATATTTTATAAACCTGATACCTTCTTATTTTTCAATTGCACTATAAAAAATACGTGGTGCACTATTCCAAACCCATTTTTTGACATCAGGTGTCATCGCTACAGAAACATATGTCTGATAAATAAAAGCATAGGGTCCTTTCTGCATAAATTCACGTTGCAAATCAGCATACATTTGCACGCGTTTTTGGGGATCTTTTTCAAACAACGCATCCTTAACCTTTTGATTCATACTTTTATCAAAATACCCATGGCACCAACTAGCGTAGCCTGTATTTTTTGCCTCAAACCGATTATCTGGATTGTAAATAAGTCGTGAAGCCATTGTATGGGGATCCGCAGAGCCATTATTCCATCCGAAAAAAATCGTATCAAAACCACGCGCATAAAATTTTGAAAACAACTGCGTACCTACAAAACGTTCAATTTTAAAATGTACCCCAACCTTTTTTGCGTTGTCTTGAAGGGACTGAGCAATAGGTAAAGCAAAAGGATAAGGAGATGCCCCTGCAAAAATATTGGCCTCAAAACCATCCGGATAGCCTGCCTCTGTTAAAAGTTCCTTTGCTTTTTGGAGATCAAGTTTAAAGGGTTGTCCTTCTTTTTCATCTAAAGCCCCAAGATTACCAAGAGGAATAAAACTTGCACGGGGAATACCAACATCTTTGAGAAGGGTCTTACTGAGTCCTTCATAATCAATAAGATAGCGCATCGCTAAACGCACTTTTTCCTTAGCAAAAATAGGGTTCGTCGTATTAAAACCCCATATAATCATGGAGGGCGCCAACACTTTTTCAACCTTAATATCCGTTGTTGCTTGGAGATCTGCCAAATCCTCTGGCATCAGATTACGTGCAACATCGATATCGTGTTTTTCCAATAATAAACGTTGCGTTCCAGGCTCCGCAACATGGCGAATTAAAATCTTCTTCAGTTTAGGCGCTTCCCCCCAATAATTGGAGCTTGCACGCAATAAAAGAGCTTCTCCAGGACGCCAACTCTCTAACTGATAAGGACCAACACAAGCAGAATGACTTGCCAAATACCGGTTTCCCATATCGCCATCTTGTTCGTTTTTCATGAGTGTCTCACGATCCAGCAAGGCAGCAGTGCGATTAGTGGAAATATTGCTAAGAATGAGCTCTGCAGGATAAGGTTTATCAAATTTCATCACCACCGTTTTGTCGTCCGGTGCTTGAAAAGCCTCATCAACGTTTTGTTCTGTAATCCCATATTCATTAAATGTTGCCGCATTGGACAATTTCAATTTCACAACCCGCTTCATACCCCAAACAAGATCATTGGCATTGGCTAATCTACCATCGTTAAACTTTAAACCATCGCGCAAATGAAAAGTAATCACCGTACTCTGGTCATCACTTAAAACATCCCAACTCTTTGCCAAAGAAGGAACCATTTTAGCTGCATCATCTGTAGCAGAAACGACCAAATTATCACAAATATTGTTAACCACTTCAATTCCATAACGGTCATTGAGTTGTGCAGGGTCAAATGTACTTATTGGATCCAGATTCCAAGCCATTACAAGCGTATCGGTAGGTGTTTTTGCTGAAACTTGTTGCACAAAAATCCCCATTGCAAGAACAGCAGAAACAAAAGAACAGCTCTTTTTTAATATTTTTCTTTTCACGTTCATAGACTTTTCCTTTTAACGTTTATTGTATAAATTCCCCATGCAGCAAAACGTGCTTAATAATTAAGTTTAGACGAACTATAGGCTCCTAAAGACCAAGCTTTAAAATCTTCAAGAATAAGCACCTCTTGCCAATGACTCCTCCTGCCTACACTTATAAGCCAAACCAAAACATACAAAGGAAAACACTCTGATATATAATGAACGCTCACCAACAACAGAGCTTATCCACGATATCATAACGCCTACTATTGAAGACTATAAAACCAATATTTTTTCTCTATCTTGTTAAGCAAGCTTGTCTCTTATTTCTTCCGGCGTTTTGCATACCATCAAAGCACTAGCCCTTTCGGCTCAAGTACCTTAATAACAAAGAGCTTTCATAATAATTTGATGATTTGATAAAACAGGAAAATTCGTTAGTTTGCCAAGTGCAACGACTTTTATTCCTTCTTTAAAAGGAAATTTGATTGTTTTTCATCACTCCCCGTAAAATAACACCCTCCATTTGGTATCTCATCATCTTTCAAAGCAAAAGAAAATATGAACACCATAAAAACTGAATTCCTTGTGTACCCACCCATAAGAAAACTTTCCTTCAACATCGAACAACCTTGCACCTTTAGCACTACTAAATTCCATGACATTTGTTACACTTAGTTTTTTTATGTTACATTCAGTTTTTTAACAAATAAATTGATCACTTTTCAATTCAGAGAAATTGAAATATTCAATCTTAACATCCACACCAATACACCTCTAATGAGAATGAAAAATCCCTTTAAACGAATGTCTTAAAAAGACATTCAACAGTATATCACGCATTACCTATAATCTTCGACGTATTGCAAAGCTTGAAAATTTATACAATACGCCGAATATATCATGACAATGTCCTTCATCTATTGAACAGTATTGAAGACACGCTTATTTTTCAATTTTACTATAAAAAATATGCGGTGCACTATTCCAAACCCACTTTTTGATATCCGGTGTCATCGCGACGACGCCATATTTCTGATAAATAAACGCATAAGGTCCTTTTTGCATAAGTTCACGTTGTAAATCAGCATATATTTGCGCCCGTTTTTGCGGATCTTTTTGAAACAACGCCTCTTCAACTTTTTGATTCATCTTGGCATCAAAATACCCATGCTGCCAACTAGGATAAGCTGTATTTTTTGCCTCAAACCGATTATCTGGATTATAAACAAGACGTGAAGCCATTGTATGAGGATCCGCAGAATCATTATTCCATCCAACAAAAATTGTATCAAAAGCCCGAGCATAAAGTTTGGAAAACAACTGTGTACCTGCCAATCGTTCAATTTTAAGACGCACACCCGCCTGCGCAGCACTATCTTGGAGTGACTGAGCAAGTAATAAAGTATAAGGAGTGTTTGATACGAGAAAATTTGCCTCAAATCCATTCGGATAACCGGCCTCTGCCAAAAGCTGCTTGGCTTTTTGAATATCAAGCTTAAAGGGTTGCCCTTCTTTTTCATCCAAAGCCCCAAGATTGCCAAGAGGAATAAAACTTGCCCGTGGGATACCAATCCCTTTGAGAAGCTTCTTGCCAAAACCTTCATAATCTATAAGATAACGCATCGCTAAGCGCACTTTTTCCTTAGCAAAAATCGGATTCGTCGTATTGAATCCCCAATACATCATGGATGGTTCTAACACTTCTTTGATTCTAACATCTGTTGTTTTTTGCAAATCTGCCAGATCTTCAGGTGTCAAATTACGAGCAACATCAATATCATGTTTTTGCAACAACAAGCGCTGTGTTCCAGGCTCCGCAACATGGCGAATTACAATCTGCTTTAGTTTAGGTGCTTCTCCCCAATAATGAGAGCTTGCACGCAATAAAATCGCTTCTCCAGGGCGCCAACTTTTTAACTGATAAGGACCAACGCAAGCAGCATGAGTTTTCAAATACTGATTTCCCAAATCACCATTTTTTTCGTGTTTCATGATCGTCTTACGATCAAGCAAAGCTGTTGCAGGACTTGCAACAATATTATTCAGAATGAGCTCTGCTGGATAAGGCTTATCAAATTTCATTACCACTGTTTTTTCATCAACAGCTTGCAAAGCATCATCAACATTTTGTTCTGTAATTCCATATTCATTAAAAATTGCCGCATTACCCATCTTCAATTTGACAACCCGCCTCATACCCCAAACAAGATCATTGGCATTGGCTGATCTACCATCGTTAAACTTTAAACCATCGCGCAAATGAAAAGTAATCACCGTACTGTGATCATCACCTGAAACATCCCAATGTGTTGCTAAAGCGGGAACCATTTTAGCAGGATCGTCTGTCGCTGTACTGACTAAGTTATCACAAACATTGCGAACAATTTCACTTCCATAAACATCCGTGAGCTGCGCAGGATCAAACGTACTGATTGCATCAAGATTCCAAGCCATCACAAGGGTATCAGCCGGTGTTTTTGCTGAAACCTGTTGTACAACTACTCCCAGTGCAATAAGAGCAGCAACAAGAGATCCGCTACTTTTCAATATTT
Source organism: Bartonella sp. MF74HXZ (assembly GCF_042194445.1). NCBI lineage: Bacteria > Pseudomonadati > Pseudomonadota > Alphaproteobacteria > Hyphomicrobiales > Bartonellaceae > Bartonella > Bartonella sp. MF74HXZ. The sequence goes on from NZ_JBHIMW010000007.1 coordinate 30,923, forward strand.
TTCTTTTTAAGTTCATAGACTTTTCCTTTTAAAGTTTATTGTATAAATTCCCCACGCAACAAGAATGTGCAAAATAATAAAATTAGACAAACCATAGGCTCTGAGAGATAAAGTATTAAAACTTTCAAATAACATCACTTATCAACCACTCCTCCTGCCCATAGTTACAAACCAACCCCTGAATATGCACCGAAAAACAATCTAATATATGATGAATGACATAACCCATCACCAATTATTGATGATATTACAACGTCTACCATTGAAGGCTATAAGACAAAGACTTCTTCTCTCTTGTCGGACAAGCTCAGCTCTTCTTTACTCTAGCGTTTTTATGCCATCAAAGGACAACCCCCAGTTAGCTCAAAAACCTTAATAACAAAGAGCCTTCATAATAATTTGATATTTCAACAAAACAGAAAAATTTGCCCATCGCCCAACATCAACCACCTCTACCCCTTCTGCAAAAGGAATTTTGGATTTTTCCATAATTCCCCACTAAATAACAGCTTCTCATTATATCTTATTTCCAAATAAAAGGAGTACGGGCACCACAAACCTCTGACATTCCCTCACGCATCCGTACATAACAAAGCTTTTTTCAATATTGTATTTTAAATACCTTTGCTCCTTTAACAACACTCAATTCATTGCTTGCATTTTTTCAGAAAAAAATCTTTTCAATGACTAAGGTTGAAATACCTAAATATAATACCTATATAAGCACACCATTATCAGAATAGATAGTCTTTTTTTAAGTAAACTGTCTTGAAATATTATTTCTATACACAACAATAATAAGTCGGTTACAAAATCTTCAACGAACAAAAACTCTCACCCTGACGCGGAATATCGAAACGTTATAAAATTTCTCTACAAATTCTCAGCAACAAAAGGATATCCCTTCATTTAATGAAATGAAGCGCCCTGAAAATATCGCGAAAATGCAATAAAATACGCGTATATTTCAAAAAACAGCACTGTTATTACACCAGTACTAAGGTAGTGAACTTAAAAAAGTAAGAAAAAATAAAAAATGTTTTTCTTTTATGCTAGTAACATCGCTGTACTATGATAATATAATAAAAAACACGATCTTCGAAAGTATATTAAAATGAACCGAAAGAAAAAGTTGTTAAATTCTTCTCATGCGTTTCTTGGAGGAACATTAAACCGTGCTAGTCTAAAATTGCTTATCCTTTCATTCTTCATTGGCATCGTAATGAATTTTTTGGGATGGACACCTCGAAACCTCATACAACGAATAGTAGATTTTTTTCAATCACTATGGAAAGCAGGATTTATAACGCTTACAAATTTCTTTCATATAACTATGACGGGAGCTATTGTTGTTGTACCTATTTTTCTTATTTTACGAATTTTTCATAAAAAATAAAAGCCTTAACATTTTCCTTGCGCTAATCTTTTCGAAAAATCAAACGACATAAAAATCCTGTAGTAATAGCAATAATCACTGCAACAATACCATATAAAAAACGATACTTGTGCGCTGCATAAAAAATTGTATAAGCGATATGTGCTTTAACAATTTCAAGAGTCGTTGTTGTACTATCAATAAACTGTCCATCACGAAAAAGATAAGCACGAACTTTATAATGTCCAACAGGAATATTTGCTGGCAAACGAAAATGTGCTGTGAACAGTGTGTCAGAACCAAAACGAACACCACCTACTTCCTCGTAATAAAGGCTTTTAGCTTTTTGCAATTTTATAAGTTCATCGCGAAAGCTTTGTATTTTTTTCTGATCTTGTTCATCCGTCTGTAATGGAAAATAGAGCAATCCTAACCCCAAGCGTTTATAATCTTCAATGCTCGTAATATCGTCAATTTCACGTGTTGTGACCATAGAGTAAAAAAGAGGAACCTTTTTAAAAATAAGAGAATCTGTATTAACCCATACACCGGCATTGCGTTTTTTTTCTCGCATCACCATTGTCCGATCTTGTCCCTCCAAGCTTACAACAATATCATAACGGTTTTGTCGAGAATATAACGGATCAATATTTTCCAAAACACCAGCAATATAAAGATCACGACCAGCAAAATTTGCATCCACAGTAATCGTATTCGTTGTTACGATAATTTGGACAGTTTCGTGGTCAAGTTGATCAATGGATGTAGCTGGCGTCCCAACGTGTGACCATGTAGAAAAAGAAATAAAACAAAAAAAACCTGTAATGATGTATAAAGAAAATAATCTACCCATTTTTATCTCATAAGAATATCCAGAGAGAAAAGATTATCAGGGCGTATAAATAATTGAAAAGCAAGACGCATACACACAATCAATACTAAACATGCAAGCGCCATACGCAATTGTTCAGCCTTTAACTTCCGTCCAGCCCTTGTTCCATATTGCGCACCAATACTTCCTCCAAGCATTAACAAAAAAGCCAAGACAATATCAACGGACTGATTAGTCATACTTTGCAAAACTGTCGTGAAAGAAGACACAAATGTAATCTGAAAAAGTGAAGTCCCAATCACCACACTGGTTGGAACACGCAGAAGATAAATCAATGCTGGTATCATAAAGAACCCCCCACCAATTCCCATAATAGAAGACAACAACCCCACAATGAGACCAATCCCTAAAACTGGAATAATGCTAACATATATCATAGATGTCCGAAAACGCATTTTTAAGGGTAAGCGATGAATCCAGTTATGTCGACCAGCAAGACGAATATTGGCTTTTCCTGCCTTACGCTTGCGCATCATATCATACCAACTTTCAACGATCATTAAGCTTCCTACACTTCCAAGAAGAATCACATAAAGAAGCGAAATCATTAAGTCTAATTGACCTAACTTTTTCAAAACAGAGAAAACCTGAATCCCGATTAAAGAACCACCCCCTCCTCCAATCGCTAAAAGAATACCAAGTTTAATATCGAGCGTACGTCTTCTAAAATGTGTAATTGCTCCTGTTACAGATGACGCAATCATCTGGTTAGCACCTGTTCCAACAGCAATAGCAGGAGGAATATTATAAAAAATCAATAACGGTGTGATGAGAAACCCACCACCGATTCCAAAAAGGCCTGAAAAAAAACCAGCAACGACTCCCATACCAATCAAGATCAGCATATTGAGTGACATTTCAGCAATTGGTAAATAAATACTCACTTACAGAACCTTCAAGATAATCTGAGGTTTTTTTAACAATTAGAGAATCCTTCTCCAATTATCCTCTTTTCCAATAATCTTTGTTGCGTGTTTAAAAGAATAATTCTAGTTGCTATAGCTTTCGTACAAACACGAATGCGCAATACATTTCACATCTATTAACATCAACATCATACAAATTAAAAAAAACGAGCTCCTTTTAAAAAGCTATAAAGACATAACGTTATCGCTACCACAAATACAACGGTTAAAAAACAAAGAACACTTTTTTTTACCAAATAAGATAAAAACGAGACATGTTCCCGAGACTGCGCCTTTAAAGAAGAAAAATCATTCTCACTGCAATGATTAGATACCTGAACATCCATCATACCCTTTTCTTCTATCACAGCACGCTTCACTACTCCCTCATCCTTTTTAAAAGAAGGTTTCAGAGCATCACTGGGCAAAGAACTTCTATTTTCTTGCTGCAACGTATTTTCAACATTTGTTTGGAGTGGAATTATACCGTTTTGTTTTGAAAAATTTTGCATCTTTTGAAGGAATAAACGTTCTTGATTTTCCTGACATTCCATATGAGCAAGTTTTTGTACAACAGAATCAGGTGATTTTGAACGAGATACCCGTCGTGTTACCGCTTCTTCTTCTAAGCTTTTTTTTTCACTCTGCAAACTTTTAACAATTGTTTTAATCTGCTCTAAAGACTCAAAAAGCTTTTTTTCTCTTTGACGACGTATATAATGTTCAGCCAAAATGGCTCGACTAATATCATCTAAGTAAGATTTAAAATGCTCTTCTACAGAACTCTGCTGCATCAAAGAACGGGGCGGATGCTTCATTTGCATTTGCGTATAAACGGTGCGTAATTTTTGAGCAATATCCGACATCGTTACTTCTACAGAAGTATCCATTCTTTCTTTCTGTTCAACAAAAGAAAAGAATTTACCATTCTTAACCTGATTGGTCGCCTGATCGATCGTATGACCCTTCGTATTCACAAACGCCTACCCCTCATTAACCTTTTTGAAAAGAATCGTAACAAATGATGAGAAAGTGTGCTCTATTTTAGTAAATAGAGCTTTAAGAAGTCCTAAAAACTTTTTTGTTAGAAATATTTTCCCCAATCTTTATCCAAAATACTTGAAAGACAGATCTTTAATTTTTCTGTCTTCAAGATTTGAAGAGCAAAAACATTCCCCCATTTTTATCTTTTTCACTTAATTTTTCATTGTATAAAGGACCTATTGCACCATCATAAACAAAGCATAAGAAACTAAAAAAGAATATTCTCACAAGACAGATTGATTTTTTTACTTTTTATTCAAGCAAATAAGGCAATTATAGCAATGCAAAAATATGAAGATTGAAAATAACGACGAGAAAGTACAAGTAAACGTAAAAAAAGCTTATATGAAAGATAACACAGGTTATAAATGAGACTTCATTCTAAACAATTTGGTTTCTTATGAGTATTGCTATAAACTTGTGGTCATACAAACAAAGAGGATCATTATGAAGATAATTGTCGCTGTCAAACGTGTTGTTGATTATAACATCAAGATACGCGTCAAACCCGATAGTACAGGTGTTGATCTGTCTCACGTAAAAATGTCTATGAATCCTTTTGATGAGATAGCCGTGGAGGAGGCTATTCGCCAGAAAGAATCCGGTAAAATTTCAGAAGTTCTTCTTGTTTCAATTGGCCCAGAAGCAGCCCAAGAAACTCTACGAACAGGACTTGCAATGGGCGCTGATCGCGCACTTCTTGTCACAACAGATCAAACACTTGAACCCTTAGCAATTGCTAAGGTTCTCAAAGCTATTGTTGATGAAGAAAAACCCGATATGGTCTTTTTAGGAAAACAAGCAATTGATGATGATAGCAACCAAACAGGACAAATGCTCGCAGCTCTTCTTGGTTGGGGACAGGCAACTTTCGCTTCACATCTTAACATAGAAAATGGGCATGCTACAGTTACTCGTGAAGTTGATAATGGAACACAAACTCTTTGTCTTCCCCTTCCCATGGTTATGACTGCCGATCTACGGCTCAATGAACCGCGTTACACCTCTCTCCCCAATATCATGAAAGCAAAAAAGAAAATCATTGAACAAAAATCTCTTTCTGATCTTGGCATCGATACGGAAGCACGCTTAACAATTTTAAGCGTTGAAGAGCCAAAACCCCGTCAACCCGGTATTAAAGTGGCGAATGTAGTAGAGCTTGTCAGTGCGCTAAAACAAAAGAACTGCATTTAATATTCTCACCACTAGAGTAAAAGCAACACTCACATAAAAGGGCAAAAACTTATGGCAATTCTTTTATTGGCTGATCATAATACAGAAGAAACAGCAAAAGCGCTCACCGCTGCACGCGCACTCAGTAATGATATCGATATTCTGGTTTGCGGAGAAAAAATTCAAACGATAGCGGAAAATAGTGCTAAACTTAATGGTGTGCGGCAAGTTCTTATTGCAAAAGCAGACTATTTAGCCCATCAACTTGCCGAGCCTATGGCAGATACAATTCTCACGTTAGCAAATGATTATGATGTGATCATGGCTGCATCCAGCAGCACTGGAAAAAATGTGATGCCACGCGTAGCAGCCCTTCTTGATCTTGTGCAAATTTCAGATATTACCGCCGTTCTTTCACCTGATACCTTCAAACGACCCATTTATGCAGGCAATGTACTTGAAACTGTCCGTACCAATGCTCATAAAAAAATTATAACAGTTCGCACAGCTTCTTTCACACCAACGCCTTCCCAAAATAATTCTGCTCCCATTAAAATAATAACACCAGCTCCCAATCCAAATCTTTCTTCTTTCGTAAAAGAAGAAACCAACAAAAGTGATCGTCCTGATCTTACCTCTGCACGTGTTATTATATCAGGCGGGCGTGGTCTTGGTTCTCAAGAACAATTTATGGCACTTCTTCTTCCTCTTGCAAACAAATTAGATGCCGCTTTAGGTGCCAGCCGCGCAGCAGTTGATGCAGGCTACGCCCCCAATGAATGGCAAATTGGACAAACAGGAAAAGTCGTTGCCCCTGAACTCTATATCGCTGTTGGCATTTCCGGTGCAATCCAGCATTTAGCAGGTATAATGGATGCACAAATTATTGTTGCCATTAATAAAGATGAAGAAGCTCCCATCATGCAAATTGCCGATTACAGCCTTGTAGGTGATCTCCACCAAATTATTCCAGAATTGGAGAAAGCTTTATAAGCCATGAAAGAACCTCTGCATGACCAACGTGAAAGTATGGAGTTTGATATAGTCATTGTCGGAGCAGGACCTGCAGGGCTTTCTGCCGCAATTCGTTTTAAACAAATTAATCCTGAGCTTTCTGTCACAATTGTTGAAAAAGGGACCGAAGTTGGTGCACATATTCTCTCGGGCGCAGTTGTTGACCCCATTGGTATCGATACACTCTTACCAGAATGGAGAAATGACAACGACCATCCCTTCACAACCCCCGTCACCCAAGACAAATTTTTTTTTCTAAAGCCTCAAAAAGCGACACTATTGCCCAATATTTTGCATCCCAGAATCTTATCAAATAACGGATGTTATATCGTTTCGCTTGGAAGCGTCTGCCGCTGGCTAAGCAAAAAAGCTGAAGCGTTGGGTGTTGAAATCTATCCTGGTTTTGCAGCAACAGAGCCTATCATCCAAAAAGATAACGGAGCTATCATTGGTGTTCTCACCGGTGATATGGGGCTTAACAAAGATGGAACCCCTGGAAAAAATTATATGCCTGGTATGGCTTTATTGGCAAAATATACTCTGATTGCGGAAGGAGCACGCGGCTCAATTGCAAAACAACTGATAAAACATTTCAACCTTAGCAAAAATCGTGAACCACAAAAATTTGGTCTTGGCCTCAAAGAACTCTGGGAAATTGATCCCCATAAACACCAACGCGGTTTAGTGCAACATTTCACGGGTTGGCCTTTAGACAATAATACCGGTGGTGGTGGCTTTCTTTATCACCAAGAAAACAATGTCATTTCTGTCGGTTTTGTTGTGCACTTAGATTACAAAAATCCTTATCTTTCTCCTTTTGAAGAATTTCAACGTTTTAAAACACATCCAAAACTCTATGAAATCTTCAAAGGTGCAAAACGTCTTTCCTATGGTGCACGTGTTATCAGCGAAGGAGGTTGGCAATCTGTACCAAAACTCACCTTTCCTGGTGGAGCACTTATTGGCTGCTCTGCTGGCTTTGTCAATGTTCCTCGTATCAAAGGCTCACACAATGCCATCTTATCTGGCATATTAGCTGCCGATAAAATCGCTACCGCTCTCGCGCAAGGACGTGCCCATGATGAGGTCAAAGAAATCGAAGAACAGTGGCGAAAAGGTCCCATTGGCAAAGATCTTTATAAAGTGAGAAATGCCAAACCGCTCTGGGCACAATATGGGACAAAATATGGAATTAAACTTGCCGGTTTTGATATGTGGTGGCAACAGCTGTTCGGATTTTCCTTATTTAAAACACTCCCCCACAAAAAGGAAGATTATGCATATCTTGAACCAGCAGAAAAATTTCAACCCATTGCTTATCCAAAACCAGATGGTGTTGTAACCTTTGATCGCCTTTCAAGTGTTGCCCTTTCCAATACGCACCATGAAGAAAATCAACCTTGCCATTTAAAAATAACCTCATTAAGAAAACAAAAAGACTCCGAATATGCAATCTATGGGGCACCTTCCACACACTATTGCCCCGCCGCTGTCTACGAGTGGCTAGAGTATAATGATCATCTGACTTATATTATCAACGCTTCAAATTGCATACATTGTAAAACATGCGATATCAAAGATCCGAACCAAAATATCACTTGGACCTGTCCGCAAGGCAATGAGGGCCCCTTCTATCCCAATATGTAATGCCCCAATGTATAATCATTGTTCACTCTCCTAAAATTGAAATATACAAAACGTAATAAATAAAAATATTTCCCTCAGATCAGAAATCTATCAATCCCCTTCCTGCATACGTTCTTTCACAATGTAAAAAGGACTCTATTTTCATATAAAACACTCTCCCCACCGCATGACTTTTTTCAATAGCAAAACATAACATATTTTTATCAAAAATTTTTTATCTAAATGACAAAACAATAATGAATATATCTTGGCAATTCTGCGATAAAGAAACAGCCACGCTTCTCTAAAATCTGAAGGAAAATAAGTCCGCTCTACTTTGCCCCCTCTCCTACATGATCCAAAATGCTTTTAGCCCCCTCATAAGAAACATCAATTGTTTTAACTAGCCAAGAACAAAACCCATGAAGATGCGCTTCAAGTTTATTTTTTCTCTTACACTTTGCCAAGTAATGCTCACTAAAGATAACCACAGAAAAATGTAGAAAAAACATTGCGAGATAACGAGATAAAGAGCATGCTTGTTCAAGCTATTTCAATGTTTCTACTAATAATGACACGAAAAAATCTTTAATATCACATTGACCTTTTATTTTTTCATCAAGGATAATCGCCTTGCATCTAACCTTTACCAATATACTGCAATGAATATGTACAAACACCGTAAGAATAAGCAGATGCCAAACCATGGAAACTATCGCTATTAGCAAAACCATCTGATAAAAAGCCAAAATAGCTTTCATGACCACTCTATGACGCGTTTTATAGGGTTGTTTTTCTTATAAAGCTTGTGCATTCGCTGTTTCTTGTAAATCAACATCCAAATTTAACACAAGTAGTATATTTAAAAGAAAGATTAAGGTAAATGAAAGCTCTGCGCGCCGTTCCAGCTTTTGTAGTTAGAGCAAAAATATTGCGTATTCTATTTGATTAATCTCTGAAACGAAAATACAGCTTCATTTAGCAAGAATATGAAATCTGAAAGGAGAGAAACCTGTTTTCCTCTTTACTATCATCTATCCATTCGGTTTTAGAACTTTCAAAAGCATCACAATATCTTTTAAAAAGAAGAAACCACAAATTGCCCCTGCTTTTATTACTTACGTTTTTTATGGGAGCATATCCTTCAGAAAAATAAGGCATCCAAAATTAAAACAGACTTGTGTTGTTCATTCATGGGCTTGTTTTTAAGAGATAGCTCTTAACACATATCGAACAATTATTTTGCGACACTATTCAAAAAAAGTATAACGTACTCCTGTGAACAAACACTTCCATATTTACGAAATAAAAAGTACAAGCTAACAGCGTCATTTTCTCTGCAAGCCCCAATGATGCAATAATCTTTGCTTTGAGAAGGCTTCAAAATGCACGAAAATGATTTTGATTAATTGACTATGAGATGAGATGAGATGAGATGAGATGAGATGAGATGAGATGAGATGAGATGAGATGAGATGAGATGAGATGAGATGAGATGAGATGAGATGAGATGAGATGAGATGAGAT
>NZ_JBHIMW010000007.1:40578-132690 GCF_042194445.1 Bartonella sp. MF74HXZ
ATGAGATGAGATGAGATGAGATGAGATGAGATGAGATGAGATGAGATGAGATGAGATGAGATGAGATGAGATGAGATGAGATGAGATAGTTTTACGATATTTAAAGCTCCTAATCAATATGCAAAACGATAAATTATCAATTATAAATCAAATCTTTAAGATAAAAATTAGCCTTAAACATTTCTAAGGTACTCATTCATACTGTTAAAGCTGTAGAGAATATGAAAAAATGAAATATTTTTCTGATAAGGGCTTATCTTTGATCAATGACAATACAATTAGCTGTTTATGTTTCAAAACAGGCTGTTTACATTTGCTCAGAAAAACAGTTTGGATATCAATAGAATATTTGAAAGATAGGCGTTATGGAAATAGTCTAAAAAGCTTAGCTTTTAAAAGAGCACAGCCAAGCGTGAGATGGTGGCATAGGTAAAATTGTTTTTTGGTTCTCGAACGAAAAACTTTATAGAAAATCATGGAGCTGATAGAATATTGGTTACATCTGGAATTTGTTTTACTAAAAAAATAACGCGGATCAAAATAGATAATAATGTTAGATTAAGACGTTAAAGATGAGATTATCTTATTGAAGTGTAATCGATTATTCGAGTAAGGTAAGCCTTTATAATGATAAAAATGTGCTGGTAAAAATGAGCCAAAATGGCTTATGAGTATGGATAAAAATCTTGTGGTGAGGGAAATTTGATGAAAAGAAAAGAGCATGTGTGAAAAAGCATATTTTATAGGTGCGCATGCTTATTCTGCACCCGTTATAGAATCAGGGCTTTATCTTGTGGCAACGCCTATCGGAAATCTTGCAGATATTACGCTTCGTGCTTTGCAAGTGCTTGCAGGAATTGATATTTTAGCGTGTGAGGATACGCGGGTAACACGTGTTTTGTTGGAACGTTACGGTATTCAAAAAAAAACTTTTCTCTATCATGAATATAATGCGCAAAAAGCGGGTCCGAAGCTCTTAGCGGCTTTAGCAGAAAACAAAACAGTAGCGCTTGTTTCAGATGCGGGAACACCACTTATTTCTGATCCCGGATTTAGATTGGTAGAAGAAGCCCGTAAAGCTGGTCATAAAATTATTCCTATTCCTGGAGCATCCGCTCTTTTAGCCGCTCTTATACCAACAGGGCTTCCTACTGATAGCTTTTTTTTTGCAGGTTTTTTGAGTGCACGCAAGCTACAGCGCAGAAAACGGTTGGAACAATTAAAAGAGATTCCAGCAACTTTGATTTTTTATGAATCACCGCATCGTCTTGTTGAAACTTTACAGGATATGGTCACTCTTTTTTCGGCTGATCGACCTGCTGCCATTTGTCGTGAATTAACAAAGAAGTTTGAAACAGTAGATGTTTCCAATTTAGGGAATTTGTTGGAAAATTACAGAAAACAAGCACATATTCGTGGGGAAATTGTTGTGCTTGTTGGAGAATCATCCTCTTCTTTAAATGTGATAAGTGATCAAGAAATTGATGAAATGCTATTAGAACGCGCGCAGACACATTCTGCTGCTCAAGCAGCAGCTTTGGTTGCAAAAGAGACCGGTTTTAAAAAGCAGGAACTTTTTCAGCGGTTAGTTTTTTTAAAAAATGCGTAAGATGATACAAAAAAAACGCAGACAAAAGTCTTTTTATCGAGGGATTCGTGCAGAAAAATTGGCAGCTTGGTGGCTACGTTGCAAAGGGTTTCACATTGCCGAAATGCGTTTTAAAACAAAGTGTGGGGAAATTGATTTAATTGCACGACGTGGAAATCTTGTGTTAATTGTTGAAGTTAAAGCACGTTCAACGTTGGCTGAAGCAATGGAAGCGGTTTCCCGAATGAATGAAAGGCGAATTGAGGCAGCAGCCGATATTTGGCTCGCACGGCAAAAAGATTATGCCCTTTTATCTGTACGCTTTGATTTGATTGCAATTTTACCTTGGCGTTGGCCACAGCATATCCCTGCATTTTTTACATCTGATCAATAAGAGGCAGACCCCATTTTAACCATACTCAATAAAAAACATTTCGTTTTTATGTGCATATGCGTTAAAAAGTGCGTAACCGTTTGAGCGCTATAAGGAGTGAAATATGGATGATTATGAAAAGTTTGCAACAGGTTTACTCATTGTTTTTGGAGCGCTGATTATTGGTGGTTTAATGGCAATGCATATTGTACTTATGAATAAACCAGGTTTTTTATTTGCATTAGCCGCAGCTGTTGTTGGTTGGTTTTCTGCTTTTGCCGTTCTCTTTGACAAACCAAAAATCTATCTGGGCTTGATTATTCTTGCTATATTATGTGTTGCTTCTTCAATTAGCGTTTATGTTAGTTAAAGCACCTGAAATGTTGATTGAGATTCCTTTTAAAATATAAAACTGAAGAATAAAAATGAAACTTGGCTTTTTGGGAACAGGTACAATCAGTGCTTCAATGGTGAATGGACTCATGACAAGCACCTTTGATGTTTCTTCCATTATTGTTTCACCTCGCAATGCACAAACAGCAGAGCGCCTTTCAAACACTTATGATAAGGTTATGGTTGCTGAAAATAACCAAGCGTTGCTTGATGTTAGTGATTGTGTTTTTCTTTGCTTGCCCAATCAAATTGCAGAAGGCGTTTTGCGCTCTCTTCATTTTCGTCCAGAACAGCTGGTTATTTCCGTACTTGCTATGGCAAAAGCAGCAGAAATAGAAGAGTGGATTAATCATAAAGTTTATCGTGCTGTTCCATTACCTTTTGTTGCAGAATGCAAAAATTTGACACCAATCTATCCCGATCATCCCTTTTTACGCACTTTATTTGATGCATTGGGGGGCACATTGGTGCTGGATAAGGAAGAGCAATTTAATCTTTTTATGACAGCTGGTTCACTTATGGGAGTATATTTTAATTTTATAGAAACCGCTCATCAATGGTTTATAACACAGGGGTTAAAAAAACAGCAATCAGCAGAGTTTCTTACCATGATGTTTGGAAATCTTACGGATGAAATGCGTAAAATTATGGCAACGGATCATTCTGCATTTCTCGATTTCGCAATGCTTGAAAAAGAGTTTTCAACAAAGGGTGGAACAAATGAATTTTTGTCAAATTACTTTTCTCATCAAGGGGGAAGGAATGCTTTAACAACAGCTCTTGAGGCTACTTTGCAAAAAATGAATGCTTCTAGAAAGACTTAACCAACATTTTTTATCAGCTCAATAAGAAAGAGCTAAATGTTGAGATTGATATCAAGAAAATTCATATCGAAAAATGCTTTTTTACACCTGAAAAAGATCCCATTTTGTGAAAACAATTGATTTTTAAATATTTTTTACAACCGTTTACAATTTTTCTAAATTATTTTTATTTTCTGTCTTCTTCTTTTAGCCTCAATACCAATATTTTTTTCTACCTCATGGCTCTATCTCTTCAATTTGGTTCCCCTTCAGGTTATCCAAACGCATGAATAATTTTTTGTTTATTTAACCTATATACTCCACTCACACATTAAAACTTCCCCTTACAAAGAAGCAACTATTTTTATGTCCTTCATGATTGTGTTTTAATATCTTAAACAAACATCCATTCAAAAGAGTTGATTTTTTATTTGATCAACAATTTTACGATACAGGTTAGTATGCTCTGTACTAGGCTTAGCAATAAAAATAGGGATCCCCTCATCTGAAGAAAATCGTAAAGCTGCATCAAGCGGTATTTCCGCTAAGAAAGGGACTTCTCGACGTTCCGCTTCTGTCCGTGCACCACCATAGCCAAAAACATCATAGCGTTTTCCCGTATCAGGAGCGATAAAATAACTCATATTCTCAATGATTCCTAAAATAGGAACATTGACTTTCATGAACATTTCTATTGCTTTACGCGCATCCACTAAAGCAAGGTCTTGGGGCGTAGAGACAACCAACGCGCCTGTTAATTGTACCTGTTGTGCAAGCGTTAGTTGTGCATCCCCTGTACCGGGCGGCATATCAACGACTAAAACGTCCAGAGGTCCCCATAAAACGTCTCGTAACAATTGCGTTACCGCTGCCATAACCATAGGACCACGCCATACTACCGGCTTTTCTTCCTCAACCAAAAATCCCATCGACATCAATTTAAGTCCGAATTTTTCAAGAGGTTGAATCTTTTTTTCTCCAATGAGCTGTGGTTTTTGATTAACAAGTCCTGTCAAACGCGGCAAAGATGGACCATAAATATCAGCATCCATCACCCCCGTCTTGAAACCAGAATCTTGTAAAGCTAAGGCGATATTTATTGCCATCGTAGATTTTCCGACCCCTCCTTTTCCAGAAGCAACAGCAATCACATGCCGCACACCTTCTATGGGCATTTTGATCGGTAAGAGATTTGCTCTCCGTCTAGGTACTGCCTTTGTTGTTTTTTCTGCTGTAAGTGTGACAACAACAGATTTCACTCCCTCCAAAGCACATACCATCTTTTCAGCAGAACGACGCAATGATTCCCATTCTTGCACACCTCCATCAGGAACTGTAATGGAAAAAAAAACCTTACCATCAGCAATCAATATTTCTGAAAGAAGCCCCAACGACACGATATCACTTTCAAGATCTGGTCCTTTGATTTTACGTAATACGTTGCGGACAGCCTCACTTGTAATAGAATCCACGTTCTTTCCTCTCTATAAAAATACCAGCAAATATAAGCATAAGAACGAAAAATACTTACAGGTTCATCACCTGATAATTTTCTACTTTACTCAAAATTATAAAGTATAAATTACTTATATCTTTTCTCTTTAAAAATATGAAACCATCCTTAAATAAAGAATCTCAAACATAAAATCTGCTATAAAATCCTATCAATCGTGTTTGTCTACAACCACTTTAATGAATGTTCTGATAAAAATTTTGTAAAAACAAAAACTGAAAAAATTTTTAATATTAAAGGATACTTTAAATTGAGTATACAATAATCAGTCACACTTTCTTTAATTCTTTAACGCCCTAGTCATTTATTTTCTATAGACTTAATCGTTATTTCTGACACTCTTACAGTATCGTAAAAAAAGTATCACAGACGATTATAAGGTGTTTTGTATTCTTTCAAGAGCGAGAAAAACAATCTAAGATTGACTTTTTTTATATTTTTCCTTATGGGTTAACAGCCGTATGATAGGATAAAATCGTTCATCTCGCGCATAACTGCTCATAAAACGAAGATTAAGAAGGGCCGCACTCCGCGGTATTTAAATAAATGAAACGTACTTACCAACCCTCTAAACTTATCCGTAAACGCCGCCATGGGTTTCGTGCACGCATGGCTACAGCTGGAGGACGTAAAGTTATTGCTGCAAGACGTGCTCGTGGACGTAAGCGGCTCTCTGCTTAACCATTTAAATTTTCACAACCGTTGAGGATTGCTCACCATTTCTTCGTTGTGAAACTTTTGTTATGAACCTCTAATGCCTGCTTGCAGGCATTTAGTGAAATTGCGAAATGTTCTTTTATGAAGAAAAAACATCCCTGCCGTATTCGCAAAAGAGCAGACTTTTTGGCTGTCCGTACAGGAGAAAAGCGGCGTGGTCCTTTATTTTTGCTCGAAGTTAAATCTCGTGAACAAACAACAGAAAGAAAAGATTCTCTTGTTGCACGTGTAGGCTTCACTGTTACTCGTAAAAACGGTAATGCTGTGAAACGTAATCGTATCAAAAGGCGCTTGCGTGAAGCCGTAAGAGTTGGTGTAACAAACCACATGGAAGCAGGAACAGACTATGTCATTGTAGCATATCGTGATGCGTTACATGCGCCTTTTACATCCTTAATTAGTGAATTAAATCGGCGAATAAAACCAAAAATAAAACATCAGCAACAACAACAAGGGTGTACGGATGGAATATAACCGCAATTTCTTTATCGCTATTGGCTTATCTTTCGTAGTGCTCATCGCATGGCAATTTCTTCATGTTGCTCCCAAACAAGCAAAGTTACAAAAACAACAAGTCATCACACAGCAATTGTCAAAACAACAATCAACCCTTTCTACTACCACGACGAATTTTTCTGACGATACCTCAACGCATCAAGCAACATCTATCATCGAACAGCCAATGACACCTGAAATCCGGAAAGCTGTATTGGCCAAAACAAAGCGTATTGCGATCAAAACCAATGAACTGGAAGGCTCTATTAATCTTGTTGGTGCACAATTTGATGATCTTCACCTCAAAAAATATCGTTTAACAGTCGATAAAAAATCACCGGAAATCGATTTGCTGAATCCTAAGGGTTTCAAAACGACCTACCTTGCTGAATTTGGTTTTGCAAGTGCATCTTTACCAGCAAAAGCTTTGCCACAATCGGATACACAATGGCAAATAGAGGGAAACAATACAATCCTGACTCCTTCAACACCCATCACTTTAATTTATAATAATGGACAAGGACAGATCTTCCGGCGTATTCTTTCTGTTGATGATCATTTCATGTTTACCATTGAAGATTCTATCAGCAATGAAAGTGATCAACCAATATATCTCTCATCCTATGCCCGCGTTGCACGTGCAGCACCACCAGAACATACAAATGCAACCTATTTACTTCATGAAGGTATGATAGGTATTGCAGGAGATTCGCTCAAAACTGAAAAATATAAAACCTTAGCAGAGCTTGACCCGAATCCTGATAATGGGCAGAAAAGTATGACTTTCTCCAAAGTAACAGGAGGTTGGATTGGTATTACCGATAAATATTGGGCTGTAGCAGTTATTCCCCCGCAAAATAAAGAATATACAAGCCGTTTTATTTATTTTGATCGTTTGCAAACGCATTATCAGTCTGACTTGCTAGGATCGCTTTTAACGATTGCTCCAAATGAAACAAAAACTATTACAAATCGGCTTTTTGCTGGTGCAAAACAAGTTGAAATTATTAATAACTATCAAAATGATCTAAAAATCAAAAAGTTTGCTCTTTTAATTGACTGGGGTTGGTTTGATTTCATCACCAAACCAATGTTTTCTCTCATTGATGTTCTTTATAAACAAACAGGAAATTTTGGTATCGCCATCCTTCTTGTCACGGTGCTCTTAAAAACTCTTCTTTTTCCTCTAGCCAATAAATCTTATAAGTCTATGGCACGCATGAAGCTTTTACAACCGCGGTTACTAGAAATAAAAGAAAAATATCCCGATGATAGAACCAAGCAACAACAAGCAATAATAGAACTATATAAAACCGAAAAAATTAATCCCCTTGCTGGTTGTTGGCCAATGTTGGTTCAATTCCCAATATTCTTTGCTCTTTATAAAGTTCTCTATATCACCATTGAAATGCGCCATGCCCCTTTCTTTGGCTGGATTAAAGATTTAGCGGCACCCGATCCAACTTCTCTTTTTAACTTGTTTGGTCTCTTACCGTATACAACTCCAACATTCCTTATGATTGGTGCATGGCCTTTGATTATGGGAATAACGATGTTTTTACAAATGCGTATGAATCCCGCTCCTCAAGACCAAACCCAAGCGATGATATTCACATGGATGCCTGTTGTCTTTACTTTTATGCTCGCCTCTTTTCCTGTTGGTCTCGTTATCTATTGGGCATGGAACAATATATTATCAATCATTCAGCAAGGTATCATGATGAAGCGCCAAGGAGTTAAAATTGAGCTTTTCGATAATCTGAAAACCATGTGGAGAAAATCACCCAAAAAAGAAGTGCATGAATGACAAGAGATTCTTCCCTTTCTGGAATTTTTTCTCGCAATTGGATTTTTATTCGTGGTGTACCAGCAATACGCTTTCTCCCCCCTGAAGGACCACCAGAAATTGCATTTGCAGGACGTTCCAATGTTGGAAAATCATCTTTAATAAACGCACTCGTCCAACAAAAAAGCTTAGCACGCACCTCAAATACACCAGGACGGACTCAAGAGCTTAATTATTTTGTCCCCGATGGCTTCAGTGGGCAGCTGGGAGATCTTCCCCCTCTAGCATTAGTAGATATGCCTGGTTATGGTTTCGCTGCTGCTCCTAAAAATCTGGTTGATGCGTGGACAAATTTGATTTTTAGCTATTTACGGGGGCGCACAACATTAAAGCGTGTATATATCTTAATTGATTCACGGCACGGAATCAAAAATAATGATGAAGATGTTCTTGCTCTCCTTGATAAAGCAGCCGTTTCTTATCAAATTGTTTTGACAAAAAGCGATAAAATCAAATCAAATGCCTTGGAAAAATTAATTATGAGCACACAAACAAAGCTTCTCAAACGTCCGGCAGCTTATCCTGAGCTTCTTGTAACCTCTTCAGAAAAAGCTCTCGGTTTAGAAGAATTACGTGCTGCCATTTTGCAAACCATCGCATAAAAGAACAATTGCCATTATTAACAATTTATTAATTATAATTACTAGCAGCTGCTAATGATCTTGTACTTCTAGTCAAGCATCTTTATAAAAATGATTACTTGAAAGAATTCTCATCAACTCTATTTGATAGTGTAAATTATGCTGACACTTTTTCACTCTCCCCTATCCGCTGCCTCGCGCTTCATACGCCTCATTCTTGGGGAATATGGTGTAACCACTCAACTGATTGAAGAATATGAATGGGCAAGAAGACACGAATTTCTAGCCCTCAATCCCGCTGGTCACGTTCCTGTTTTTCTCGATGAACACGAGGTTCCATTATCAGGTCCTCTTGTTATCTGCGAATATTTAGACGAAACACATGGAAGTTTACGACAAGACAATAAGCTCTTTCCGGAAAATCCTTTAGATCGTGCGGAAGTACGCCGTCTCAATGACTGGTTCTTAAATAAATTCGAAAATGAAGCAACGCGCCATATCGTACGAGAACGAATCCATAAACGTGAAATGCCACTTGCCATTGGTGGTGGTGCTCCTAATTCACAAATTTTACGCAATGCACGTGCCAATATTTTACCACATATGAACTATCTCAACTGGCTCTGTGCCTCTCGCGATAGCTTAGTCGGTTCTACCTTGTCCTATGCAGACCTAGCAGCAGCAGCCTCTATTTCTGTACTTGACTTTCTAGGGGAAATTGACTGGGAACAATCTCCTGCTGCCAAAGACTGGTATATGAGAATTAAATCACGCCCTTCTTTTCGTTCTCTTTTAACAGATCGCGTCCGCGGAATTGTTGCAAGTGCTCACTATGCAGATCTTGATTTCTAGCCTTCTCCCACAAACAAAAGTAAAAACGATATTTTATCTAAAGGATATTTATAGGCTTATGAATTTTTATGCATGCGTATAAACAATACGATAATACATTGATTTAGAATCATATTAAACAGAGAATAAGCCCCCCATAATATTTTCTTATTTTATCCCCCCTTATAATGCATGAAAAAAATCACTTTCTTGACGTGTTACAAAAAAGATTAGCATAGGAATAATAAGAAAGGATTTTAAATACTCTCTTTAAATATAAGAGCTGTAGCATCACTGGAAGCTAGGAAAATGAAATAACAATACTTAACGCATGTTATCCTCCAAAAACGCATTGCATAACATATATGCTCTTTGCTCTATAATAAACAAAGCCTCATCATGCGTTTTTACAACATAACAATTTTTTCAACTGACTTTCCTAAAAGATAAAGAATCCGACCAACTCTCGTGTGTAAACAATCCAACTTCTTATTGTCCCCTTATTTCCACCCCCTTTTACGTGATTTTATTAACAGATAATATATTGATATAAAATGATTAAATAATCTTTTTTTAACTTGAATCATCAATTCCAAATACCTTTTTCTCATTACCTTCATCAAATTTGAAACAATCAAAATCGCTTGCTTATGCGTCACACATGGAATTGGTTCGGGAAAAAATATTAAAGAAAAGAATGGAAATGCCTAAGTACCAAGGATTGTTAAAACATTAAAGGCTAACAAAACGTAGGGTAGTGCTAATTTTCTCTTTTATGAAGCATAAAGATAGTGGCGCAGAATAGATTTTATATTATTCATGGATACTCTCTCGTGATACCACTCACGAGCACTATCATAAAATAAGTTTAGAAGTATTGAGAAATATTTCTTTAAAACAAGCGCATGAATTGACAACATAAGTGTATTTGTTTGGGAAATCTTGTTTTGCATGAAGAACGCCCCTCCCCTTAAAGAACGAAAGAAACAAAAACGTGAAGTAATACACAATCTTCATTAGGTTTCATAAGAAAACCTTACTTAGGAATATTCATCACACACTCTAACGAAAAACATCTCTACTTAGATTTGTAGATCATATATTACTTTCTCCAAACAACAGTGTTTTACAGCACAACAAGATAAATTAAAGCAGGAAATTTTTTTTCCTATAAAGAAAAAGAACCATTGGAAAGAAGGCAAGAATTTGCCTATACTGCACAGTGAAATGTCATAAGGAGATAAGAATGCGCCTTACAGTTGTTGGTGCAAATGGAAGAATGGGACGTGAACTGATTACAGCAATCCAACAGAGGAGAGATGTAGAGCTTTGTGCTGTTCTTGTACGCAAAGGCTCACCGTTTGTAGGAAAAGATGCCAGTGCCTTAATTGGTTCAGATTCTCTTGGGATTGTCATTACTGACGATCCTGAAAATGCCTTTTCTAACACAGAAGGTATTTTAGATTTTTCTCAACCAGAAGCCAGTATTCTTTATGCTAACTACGCTGCTCAAAAAAGCCTTGTCCATATTATTGGCACCACAGGATTTAGCAAAACAGAAGAAGAAAAAATTGCAGATTTTGCGAAATATACAACAATTGTCAAATCCGGAAATATGAGCCTTGGAATAAATCTTTTGGCCAACCTTGTAAAGAAAGCCGCTAAAGCATTAGGCGCCGATGATTTTGATATCGAAGTTTATGAAATGCATCACGCGAACAAAGTTGACGCCCCTTCTGGAACAGCCCTTCTTCTTGGCCAAGCAGCAGCTGAAGGGCGCAATGTTATGCTTAAAAATGTACGTGTCAACGAACGCAATGGTCATATAGGTAAACGCGAAAAAGGCTCCATTGGCTTTTCTTGTTCACGTGGTGGAACAGTTGTTGGAGAACACAGTGTCATTTTTGCCGGTTCCCATGAGCGCATTATTCTTTCACATACAGCGCAAGAACGCTCTATCTTTGCCAATGGCGCATTAAAAGCAGCTTTGTGGGCAAAAAATCATGAAAACGGTCTTTATTCAATGCTCGATGTTTTGGGATTGAACGATGAATTTTAAACAATCAATAGAATAGAGGCAATTCATAATGGAACGCATACTTGTACTAATTCGTCATGGACAAAGTGAATGGAATCTCAAAAACCTTTTTACCGGTTGGAAAGATCCCGATTTAACAGAAAAAGGTCATGCAGAAGCGATAGCAGCAGGAAAAAAACTGAAAGAATATGGTTTGAAGTTTGATATCGCTTATACATCTGCCTTACAGCGTGCTCAAAAAACGGCTCAGCACATTTTAGAGCAAATGGGACAATCAGATTTAGAAGTGATAAAAAATCCCGCATTAAATGAACGTAATTATGGTGATCTTTCTGGTTTAAATAAAGATGAAGTACGCCAACAATGGGGACAAGAGCAAGTGCAAATGTGGCGCCGCTCTTATACGATTGCGCCCCCGAATGGAGAAAGCCTACGCGACACCGGTGCGCGCATCTGGCCTTATTATCTTTACCACATTCAGCCTCATATTTTGCGCTCCCAAACTGTTTTGATCGCAGCGCATGGAAACTCTCTTCGTGCTCTTATTATGGCGCTTGAAGGTCTCTCCGGTGAGGAAATTATATCTCAAGAATTAGCGACCGGCATTCCTATTATTTATACATTTAATCCGGATTCAACAATTTTATCGAAGACAGTCCTCACACCTTAAACTTCTAAAATCATGATCTCCCAAAAAATCAATTCAATCGTTTTAAGCTAAAAAAATAAATTCTATAATTTCATTGACAGAATTGCTTGATACGCTTAGATCAATTTTATGAGCCCAGATGGCGGAATTGGTAGACGCGCAGGTTTCAGGTACCTGTGCCGCAAGGCGTGGAGGTTCGAGTCCTCTTTTGGGCACCATTTTCATCTTTAATATATTGAAATACATAGATTTTTTCTTTAAATAACCATTTTAAGACCACCTTTTGAACCGCCTTCTACGGTTTATACAACTTTACCTAATTTACTCCTATTTTCTCCTTATTTTTCTTTGGAGTGACGGTTAAGATCTCTTTCTTTCTCCACCTCACTGCTCTACCTAGCTTATATAGTTCTGGAAATACCCCTTTGAAATACCCAATTACAAATCGTGGTTGTGAATACACTAAAAAGCTTTGCACATTCACGGGTTGTTACATATCTATCTCCATCATCAAGTATCATCTCATTACCTTTCTCTTTTTTATGTTATACAAATGGGCGAGGGTGTTGGGGGAAGAAACCCCATAGGTTTAAGCAGCTTTTGTCAAAATCTTTTGCATCTCTTGTTCTATTTCCGCTAAGAAGGTTTCAACAGTTTTATTGATCTCTTCAATGTGTTTCTCATCACGGAGAATGCGTTTGATTTTCATTCTCAAACCAGTAGATTTACTTACAAAGTTTGGATTATAGCTAATGAAATCACACCATTTGCATCCTGTGCATGCCATTTGAAATTGCATCTGCGCGTGATATTCAGGCTTGATTTCGTCATACACAAAAAAACAAAGATGAGTCGTTGATTGTGGACATTTGACTTCAATTAAACCATCCTCTCCAATGAACCCATCAGGACTTGCACCAACCATTTCCATTGTAGAATGTTGGATGAATCCACATTTTATTATATCGACATCATAAATGAATGCATATTCTTTCAAGGCATCATCCTCATGTTCAATGCCCATTGCATAGCAGTTGTTGTATGAGATTGGCTTATTTCCCCTGTTAAGCGCTCTATTATGAGTTTCATTTTGTAATCTTCATATTTGCTTTTCGGCAATCCTTTTGCTGTTTTACTGAGTACGTTGTCAACGTTTGAAGCAGTGACTTTACCCAAGCGCGCTTGAAACCATTCTGCTGTCCTTTGTTCCATCTCACACCGCCTTTTGTTGCTTTTGTTGTGCTTTATTCATTTGCGCGCGTTGCTTTTTTTTCAAAGAAAACAAAGCAGTTTGTGCTTGTTTATAAGACATATCTGTGAAGTTTTTTACTCCTATGAAAGAGAGAAGCTTACTTTTATCCGATCTTGTCTGTTCTATTAATTCTCTGATCTCATTCATTTGTTCAATAGAGATACCTGAAAGAAGCCTTGTTCCATCTGTATCGTCTTCTTTTCTTGCGACATTAAGAAGCATACCTAATAGATATCTATGTGCATAGGTGAGAGTAGAATCAACCGCTTGTATGTTATTTTTGCTCCCAGTAGCGTCAAAAGGAAATATTCCTTTTATTGAGTGTCAATCAAAAACATCTAACCACAAGGAGTTCTTTATGAACAATCTTATAGAAATTAGAGAACAGATTATTAATCAGGAAGCTGTTCAAACAGTAAACGCAAGCAAGTTGCATACATTTATGGGAATAGGAAAACGTTTTGCTACTTGGATTACAGATCATATTAATCAGTATGAGTTTGAAGAAGGAAAAGATTTCATAAAAACACAAGATTGCGGTTCCAAAAATTGGGAAGCGCAAAATCTAGGGCTGTTACAGCACTTAATTATCACCTTACATTAGATATGGCAAAAGAGCTCTCAATGGTTGAACGCAATGAGAAAGGACTCAAGCACGTCGCTATTTTATTGAATGTGAGAAAAAGTTGAAAAACCAATCTATTGATTATGAATTATTTTCTTATGAGTGTTAAAAAACTGCCGGTGTTGGAGAAATCTTAGGGTTGACGATGAGGCGTTTGTTAGATGCAAATAGACTCGAAAAAGAACTTGAACATTATAAAGCTCTCATTAAAGAAGTAAAACAGGTCTTATAAAGATCTGTCATGAAAGCTGTATAAGTAAAAAACAGAAATCCCCTCCCCTTTCTCAAAAATGGGGAAGTGATTTTGTTTAGCGACCGCTTGTTTTTTTTAAGACTTCCCCATACGCATGCGCCAGCCTTTCCTCTGTTTCTTACAAAGAGGCAATAACGTTTTGGTCAAAACGTAAAGTAACCGCCTGTTTGGGAGATTCAACTGGTGGACACCCACGTTTGAAGCGTTCTTGTGCTACATATTAAAAAAGAAGCAGATAAAACTTCTTTAGCTGGCTTTAGGCGTGCAAGTTCTTCATCTGTTAGTGGTGGGGAATCCACAGCGTCCCAATCTTCTTTTGTGTAGCCACATCCGGTTTCAAAGGTTTTTTTGATAGTCATTGAAAACCTCTCTTTCTTATTCTCTTGACGAAAACTGATAATGGATACCGCTTCATTGCCAAGCTTTGCAAAAACAACAACTATTATACCATCAGCAAAATGTCCAATAGTTTTCATGCGGTTTGAATGTGTGCATCAATAAGAGCATGTTCCCAGTCAAAGTAAATAACATCAGCAAAATCAGGCTTATGTTTATCAATGTTTAAAGCTCTTTATTGGTCCGTCCTACACTATCTTCATATGTTTTATGTATACGAAAAATATAACACCGTCAATACAGTTAAAGTGTACAATAATTCGCACAAACCATTCAAAATAGAGGAACTATGAATAAAAAAAACAGCGGGGCATATCGGTTCGTGCGTTTGTGAAAAAGATGCGTGTCTCTCCTAATACGGTTGTTTCACAATTTAAAACAGGCAAATTTGATGAGGTTATTTTTGAAGATGGTTCTATCAATGAAGCTCTTGCAACAGCCATCTGGAATGAGAATCCAACAAAGCGCTCTTCTTCACTTTTAGCGCCTGATGGACAACCGCAGACAAAGATAAAATAAGCCACCACAGATGGAGCCAATGAATACAAATAGAACTGGAGCGAATGCAAGTTACGCTTGAAAGCGAAAAGATTGCACTTGAACGACTACGCGAAACAACCGTTGACCGTGAAGAAGTAAAGAGAGCAGCCCGTGAGTTTGGAAGAGCGCACCGTAATGCTATGTTGAGTTTTCTTTATCTTCTAATTGTTTAGATAGAAAAACTATCTTTCAGTTTACTTTTTTTTACGCTATAATGATATTATCATATGATAACGTAATAATACAAAAAACGAATCATTACATCTTTGCAAATAAATATTTTAGCTACACCTTGTGAACCAAAGAATTTTCATTCTTAACAATTAAGAATTTAAATAATTCTTTCTTATCTCCTCATCATCACTCAAAATCAAAGACCCTTTCTTCACCATAAAATAGCATTTACAATGCATAACATTAAAAAAATAAAGGCCCTATCAAAGAGATAGGACCTCTTAAATTTA
Source organism: Bartonella sp. MF74HXZ (assembly GCF_042194445.1). NCBI lineage: Bacteria > Pseudomonadati > Pseudomonadota > Alphaproteobacteria > Hyphomicrobiales > Bartonellaceae > Bartonella > Bartonella sp. MF74HXZ. Next base: position 55,936 of record NZ_JBHIMW010000007.1, read on the forward strand.
AGCTCCTTTATCCTACAAAGCTAGAATTTGTAAGCTATTCCTGCGCGAAAATCATTCGTCTTATACTTAACTTCAATCTCGTCTTTAAATTTCTTTTTACCAAAATCTGAATAACGATATTCCGCACGCACAACAAGATGATCTGTCATTGCAAAATCAACACCACCACCGAGAGTATAACCAATCATCGTTTTTGTTACATCCGATGTCCTATTAAAGGGCTCACCTCCCGTAATTACTGTCGACAAAATATCTTGAAACTGTCCATAAGCAACACCACCAGCAATATAAGGCATCACACGCCCCGCAGAAAATCCAACACGCACCCGTGTAGCACCTGTCCATTTTTGTTTTAACGTATGATTAAAAGTTAAACTATCTTTATCCTCTGCAACAGAGCGAGACAATCCTCTACCCTGTCTACTGACAAGTTTTGCCCTTTTTCGACTTTTTTCTTCAGTACCCGATCCTTCAGTGCCCGATCCTTCAGTACCCGATCCTTCAGTGCCCGATCCTTCAGTACCCGATCCTTCAGTACCCGATCCACCAGTGTCAGGACCACCAGCACTCGATTCATCAGCATAAAATCTTGTTTTTGTATCCTTTTTTTCCGTTAAAAGCATATCCGTATCAATCCCAACAATAAAATTATTACCGAGATCAAAATTAACACCCGCATAAAAACCACCTATAAATCCAGAAAGCTCAGGCATATCCTGTTTCTCGACAGGTACCCATGGTTTACTTTTACTCTCCTCATCAGGATAGAGAGGAATATCAACATCACGCGTTATTGCAGAAGTCTTACCTGAAAAGCCACCCACTTGCCCCCCGAAATAAATACCTGCCCAAGAAAAAGGTGAAGAAGCAACAACTTCTGAGGCAACATGTACTGGCTCTTCATGAGCCACCACATCTGCAGCCTGTACTATAGAAGGTGAAATCAAAGAAAAAACAGATGCTGTTATAAATTTTGTATTCATAAAATTATACCCCATTGCTAAATTTAAATATAATCAAAAATCACATTTAGAAAAACAAAGTTTTATAAAATATTATGCTGCAAAATCGCATGTACTCCTTTATAGTTACATATAGTTACATTTAAATCTATCACTAGATTGGTATATCTTTACATCAAAATTTAATATTATCAAATAAATTTTAAAATATTAGAATAATGAATACTTTAGATAATAAATATTTAATAAAAATACCTATTATATTTTTTAATGAGGAAATATAAAACATTTTGTATCAAAACAAACGCAAAAAAATCACAAAACAGTATATTTTACACCTTTTTTCGTAAGAAAAATTCTAAAAATGGTGTAAATATTTTTAGAAAATAGATATTTATTAAAAATATTATAAATACCTCAATATTCTTATATCCAAAATGCATACTGTAGATTCTATATAGTATAAAAATATACTTATTTTATACTAAAATCATACCTTTTTTCTACCATTTTTAAAGGATGAGATTATTAATACGACAATATCATTGTCCTTCTAAATCTTATCTCCAAATAAAAATTCTCAATCATTTTATTTAAAAATTGCTCTTCCCCGACTGATTTCTATATTATCATCTGCCTTTATTGCAAAACGGTCTTTATTAGGAAAAGTTATAAAACATCCCTTCATACAAATTGTAATTGTTTGATGAGTATTTAAAGAAACTTTTGAAGGTATACTTCCCTCGATAACAATGAGAGATTGTACCTTTAAATCTGTATTCTTCACTGTTGCGGCAAAAGCTGGTATGGTAAAAATATTCAACAGAATAACTGTACTCAAAGCATAAATATATTTCAGCATTCTAAGATTCCTTCCTCAGCAAAACGCTTATATAAGACAAATCGAAGAGCATTGGTCACATGAGAAGGTGAAGTAATATTAGGCACATAAATAGCTAAATTAAAGGAAAAACTCTTATGATCAAATGCTGTAAAACTCACCTGCGGGGTAGGATTTTTTAAAATGCCTTCTGTCGCAAAAGCAATCTCCAACAAAATTTCAGCAACATGCTCTGGAGCAACCTTAGATGATACAGTAACTGGTATATCAATTCGTCCTACTTTATTACGTCTAGTCCAATTACTAACGTTGTTATTAATAAGGCTTGAATTGGGAATAATAATCGTCTTACGCTGAATGGTTTCAAGTTCCGTTGCACGCACACTAATACGCTTAACAACACCACCTACTGATCCAGATTCTATATAGTCTCCTATTTTAAATGGTCTTCCAACTAAAATAATAAGTCCAGAGACAAAGTTTTGGACAATATTCTGTAAACCAAAACCTATACCAAGTGAAAGTCCTCCAGCAATGAGAGCGAAATTTCTAAGATCCAAACCTGCCATTGACAATCCCGTCAAAGCAGACACAACAACGCCTCCATAACTTATCACTGTTTTGATAGAATTACGTATACCAGAATCGAACTCTCCATGAACCAACACCACACTATCTAACCAACCAATAAATCGGCGAATAAGAAACCAGCAAACACAAAAAGAAATAATTCCTGTTACAATAGAAATCAAAGAAAGAGTAATATTTCCAATCTGAAAACCGGTAACCAATTGCCATAATACTGCTTTCAAATCAGAATAGGAAAATCCAAACTGTACAGCAATTGGCATTGCACAAAATACAACAACAAATAAATTGAGAAAAATGCTCACAAAAACTCCCAATTGATTCATCGTTTTTTCTTCTAAATGAAACCTCTGCATCAAAAGATGACCAACCGTTGTTTTCATAAATTGGCCTTTAGTTCCAAGTGCTTGAGCGCTTTGTATTCCTAAATACATGAGAACTAAAAATGCTCCACCAATCATAATTTGCTGCATAATAAAACGTGCAAGACCAACATAACCTAAAAGATTCAACACAAAGAGCAGTAACCCCAAGCCAATAAGAGGAATGCGTATATAAAATGGCCAAAAGTATGGTTCTTTTTTTTCTCCTTGAAAACGCTTACGTCTAAATCGCAAAGGTACAAATGATATTATAAACAGCAATATCGCTACAAGAAAAACAGCAATAAAACTTTTAGCAATTGTCAAAGATAGAGGCGCTGAAATGATTTGATAGATACTATCAAGAATAGCATCAAATGCCAACACACCCGCTAAAGAAGTGAGTAAAATCACTAATTGATAAGCAGACGATGGTGCAATACTGAGAAGACGCGCATGGGGCATATTCGAAGATAAAAGAACAATTGCTAAGCGATTGATTAAAAATACTAAAATAATCTGACAACCTATCATATCAAAAACTGTTGTAAGCTTACCTAGATCTAAGTTAAAACTACGAAACAAAAACAACACAAGATAAACGCAAAAAGTACATATAAGCGAAGGTAAGAGAACTGAAATAAAGGCGATCAATAAGCGTTGTAAATAAGATATTTCCTCATTAGACTTCCTAAAGTGGCAATACACATGAACAAGAACTTTTCGAGAAAAATACGAAAGACCCAAAGTGATAAAAAGTGGAATTAAAAAGGAAAGAAATAGTTGTAACAACTTGAAATAAAATACAAAATTCCACCAATAATTTAACAACAAAAGAAAATCGGATGAAGCCTCTTTTGTTTTTTGGGCGAGCTGTTTAACCATCGGAATCGAAAACTCAAGCCTATACGTAAGCGTGCGTTTAAAAAGCTCCCGAGATTGAGAAATAGAAAGTTCAGCTATTCTATTTGCCGCTAAGAAAATTTCTTCGAAACGAAGCATGATACTGTTAATTTTAGCTTTTTGCTCTATCAAGTAAGAATATTCTTTCACTGAGCTTTTCATTTTTTTTACGTCACGATGAAGCTCTGTTAATTGATCAAGAAGTGTATTAATCTCATTAAGAGGAGGACGCAAAACAAATGCTGCCTCAATAGCACGTTCACTGATATCTTGTGCACGTAACCGCAATTCTTCTAAAGAACGCTCATCTTCTGACTTTCTGTCAAAATCTCTTTTTAAAGTTTCACTATTTTCTTCAAGAGTCTCAATAATCAACTGTTGTTGTTGAATAATTTCATCAACTGAATAAGAATCTATTGTTTGTTCGACAATTGTATTTTGTGCACCCCTATTCCCCCATGCACCAGAATTAAATACAAAGATAATCCCCAAAAGAAGGAAAAGTATGTGGATGTTTTCTCTACAAAATGAATACATATCGACCTTATGCGCACAAAAAGGATTTTATCCCCCCCTCCTTAATATGGTATAAAGCAGATATTTTCAACTTTTGTAGAATAATCTTATAAAAGCTTTCCCTTATCCTATAATACTGATAATAAGAGAAAAGGATAATAAATAAGCTGAACTCAATAAGATTAAAGAAGGCACTCTAGCATGTGTTTTTTGCACCTCTATTGCAAAAAAGAAGATTTTCTTCCTTTGACAACTTGGATTTTTCTATCCAGTTTAGGTGTATTCTTGACGAGCAACCTAGGAACGCGTGCTTATTTAATCAAACAATCACACACCAATAATATCATTAAAACGAATAGATTTGATTTACACAATAAATGTAATCAGTTGCATGTTACCACAACTGAAAACAAAAAACTTGTAACACTCCATACAGAATCTATTTTTACGAGAACCTTTCAAAAAATCCTAACATTGGATTTCTTTTTAATAAAGATTCCAGCTATTGATACACGATTTCGTAGCGTTAAAACGCAATATTTCTCAAATAAACGCGCTCCTCCTAATGAACACACTTAAATTCTCTTCCTTGAATTATAAAACGATCATCTTATTTTACTTGTGCTTTTAACTTTGAATAACTGTTAGATTGCCTATTAGCGGAATATATCATGCGTACACCTGGTTGGTTAACTACCCTTTATTGTTTTATTCTTTTAAGCAGCATTTATGTTGCCTTGCCCAATTTATTTTCATACGAACAAGTTAAAAACTCGAAATTCTTACCCGACACCCGTGTAGCACTTGGTCTTGACCTTCAAGGAGGCTCTTCTCTCCTGCTCGAGGTTGATAGCAAAATGTTAAAACGCGATCAGTTACACATAGTTTTAGGCAGTGTACGCAATGTATTGCGTGAAAAACAAATCCGCACCTCAAGTGTGCGTATCGTTGAAGATAGCATTATTGCCCTTATTTCTGATCCATCGCAAACTGAAAAAGCACTCTCTGCTTTGAAAACATTAATAACCCCCATACACAGTAGCTTTGGTACAACAGAACATAACATCACGATCAGTGCTCAAAATGAAACTCTCCGCGTCACATTAACGGAAGCTGGTATAAAAGACCGTGTAAGCAATGCTATTGAACAAAGCTTAGAAATCATCCGTCGCCGTATAGATCAAGTTGGTGTTTCAGAACCAGCCATCCAAAAGGTCGGAAATGATCGTATTATGGTCCAATTGCCCGGACTACAAGATCCAAAACAACTACGTGATCTTTTAGGAACAACCGCTAAGATGAGTTTTCATCTTGTTCCTTCTAATGTGGACCCCAATAATCCCCCTATAGGTGTTTCTATTCTTCCTGGATATACTGATGCAACACAGCATTATGCAATTTATGATCAAATCGCTTTAGATGGAAATGTCCTGAAAGATGCCCGTGCAGGTTTTGACCCCCAAATACCAGGGCGTTCCATTATTTCATTTACTCTAGATTCCGCTGGTGCAAAAATATTTGCCGATATAACACGACAAAATATTAACCGTCCTTTTGCCATTGTTCTGGATAATAAGGTTTTAACCGCTCCTACCATCAATAGTGTCATTCCCAATGGACAAGGTCAAATTACAGGAAACTTTGACCCCAAAGAAGCCTCAACTCTGGCTGCTCTGCTTCGTGCCGGTTCCCTCCCCGCACCACTCACGGTCATTGAAGAGAGAACCGTAGGTCCAAATCTTGGTGCTGATGCCATCCAAATGGGACTTTACACCGGCATAATTGGCTTTATTCTTGTTGCAATTTTTATTTTTCTTCTCTACCGCATTTGGGGATTAATTGCCAATATAGCACTAGCTCTACACACGATTTTAACATTTGCTGCACTGAGTCTTTTGGGAGCTACGCTTACGCTACCTGGTATTGCTGGTATTATTTTAGGCATCGGTATTGCCGTTGATGCTAATATTCTCATCAATGAACGTATCCGTGAAGAAAGTCGAAAAGGTGTGAGTGCTTTTGCAGCCCTAGATCGTGGATTTAAACACGCTTTTGCAACCATTGTTGATGCAAATGTTACAGCAATTATAGCGACTGTCTTACTATTTTGGTTTGGCACCGGTCCCGTTCGTGGTTTTGCCGTAACAATGTTGCTTGGTATTATCATCTCCATGTTTACAAATATCACCATTGTACGCATCATCATGATTTGGATCGTTCGTAAATGGAAAATTAAAAAATTGCATATTCACTCTGCTTTCAACATCATGCCAGAAAACACAACTTTCCAATTTATGAAAGCACGTTTCATTGGTATTGGCGTCTCAATTGTTTTATCAATGGCTTCAGTCTTTCTCTTTTTTAAGCCTGGATTGAACTTCGGAATTGATTTCATTGGCGGAAGCCAAATGAGTATTACCACGAAAGCACCAGCAGATCTAGCAACTCTGCGTTCCAAGCTTTCTACTCTTAATATTGGTGAAGTTACCTTGCAAAATATTGATAACGAAAACACCGTATTAATTCGCATGCAGAAACAAAGCGGTAGCGAAGCACAACAAACCATCGCCATTGATAAGGTCAAAACAGCTGTACAAAATATCTATCCCGATACCACATTCGATCAAATAGAAGTTGTTGGTCCCAAAATTTCAGGCGAGCTTGCCACAGCTGCTTTTACTGCTGTTATCCTTGCGGCTATTGCCATGTCTCTCTATATATGGTTACGCTTCGAATGGTTCTTTGCTATTGGAGCAATTATCACTCTCATTCTAGACACCACAAAAATGATTGGCTTTTTTGCTTTATTTCAATTTGATTTTAATTTAACGGCTATCGCTGCACTCTTAACAATTGTTGGATATTCTATAAATGATAAAGTTGTCGTCTATGATAGGATGCGCGAAAATATGCGTCTTTATAAAAAAATGCCGTTGCGCGAGCTGATTGATCTGTCAATTAATCAGGTTCTTGTACGTTGTTTTTTTACATCAGCCACAACAATTCTTGCTATGCTCCCCATGGCGATATGGGGTGGAAGTGCTGTTCATAATTTTGCATTGCCCATGGTCTTTGGGATTATTATTGCAACATCATCCTCTATCTTTATTGCTGCTCCTATTTTACTCCTGCTAGGGAATTGGTGGCGTGAGCGAAATAATCGTGCAAATACCAAAGTGAAATGAAAATGCCCTTTAATACGTATGATACATTTCGCTTCTCTTCTCATAGAAATATAGTCATTTTCATTCATTCGCTTTTTGATCAAGAATAGTAAATAATCCATGCTCCACGACACACCACTTATCACAACTATTGTTGCAGGTTTATGTTTAGCATTTCTCTTAGGAATGATTGCTAGCCGTTTGCGTATTTCACCACTTGTAGGCTATTTGTTAGCCGGTGTTATTGTGGGACCCAATACAGGCGGATTTAAAATAGATTCCGTCATCATTAATCAACTTGCTGAAATTGGTATTATTTTGCTGATGTTTGGTGTTGGGCTCCACTTTTCATTAAAAGATCTTTTATCTGTCAAAGCTATTGCTGTCCCCGCTGCTATTGCACAAATGGCATTTTCTACTTTTCTAGGTTTGTGCCTTGGTTTGATTATGGGATGGGGCTTCAGTGGTAGTTTGATCTTCGGCCTTGCTTTATCCATAGCAAGTACTGTTATCCTTCTACGTGCTTTGCAAGAGCGTCATCTTATTGAAACAGAAAAAGGACGCATTGCCGTTGGATGGTTGATTATTGAGGATTTAGCAATGGTCCTTATACTTGTCCTCATTCCTTCCTTGGCAAGTGCCCTCAGCAATACCAAAAAAGAAGCGTTGGATCCTCTTGTTCAATGGTTGGATTTAAGTATTTGGGGTATTTTTGGTCTCACCATCCTGAAAGTGATTGTATTTATTGCACTTATGCTCGTCATTGGGCGACGCGTTATCCCATGGCTTTTAAAAATGAGCGCACAATCGGGATCACGTGAATTATTTCGTCTTAGCGTTTTTGCTATTGCATTAGGAGTAGCTTTCGGAGCTGCTCATTTATTTGGTGTTTCTCTTTCTCTTGGTGCTTTTTTTGCTGGTATGGTCATGAGCGAATCAGAATTAAGCCACCGTGCCGCGGAAGAATCTTTACCACTACGCGATGCCTTTTCTGTTCTCTTTTTTGTTTCTGTAGGCATGTTATTTGACCCAGAGAAACTCTTAACTCATTTTTTTCCTCTCTTAGCAACCTTATTCATTATCGTAATCGGAAAATCTGCTGTTGCCTTTTTCATCGTTAAGGCTTTTCGCTATTCTAATGCAACAGCTTTGACTATTTCTGCAAGCCTTGCCCAAATCGGAGAATTTTCCTTTATCCTTGCTGGTTTAAGTTTAAGCTTAGGACTTTTAAACAATGACGCTCATGATTTAATTCTTGGAGGAGCAATTTTTTCTATTTTGCTCAATCCTCTTGTTTTCATTGCCTGTAATAAAATTAAAAAACGTCTAGAAAAAAATTCTGCATCTTCACAAAATGCCCAAACAATTATTGATATTGATCCACAAGATCCTGACCAAGATTTTTTACCGATGACCTTAAAAAATAACCATATCGTAATTATTGGCTATGGTCGTATTGGTAAATGTGTTGCATTATCTTTAATAAATAGAGGTAACCCTGTAGTGATCGTAGAAGAATCAAAACGCCTCTCTGATAAAGCGATTGCAGATGGCTTTGAGGCTATTTGCGGTAATATCATTCAACAAGAAATAATGAACGCAGCAAATATAAATAATGCACATAAAGTTGTTATTACAATGCGAAGCACCATTGAAGTAGGAGAATGTATCGTGAATATACGTGGTATGAAGAAAGATATCCAGATAATCACACATGCATTATCCGACACAGAAACAGCATATCTCATTGATTTAGGTGCTGATGTTGTAGTAACGGATGATGAAGAAGTTGCCAATGGCATTATGGAGTATATAACGGAACGAAGATCTGTACAGAATGTGCTCAATCATGAAAATTTATAGAAAACATAAAATGGATAAAGAATCGTGAAAATAAAGCAATTTATATGGCCCTTGATTGGTATCTTAGCAATGCTGATATCTATTCGGATTCTTTATATGAAACTCTCTGCCATTTCATTTGGGGATGTATTGGAGCGCTTGAGCGATTTAAATGCACAGCACTGGTTACTAGCCTGTTTATGTTCCCTCCTAGCTTATGCTGCTCTTGCTGGATATGATCGAATTGCCTTACAACATCTAGGCCATAAAATTTCTTGGATTTTTATCGCTATATGTTCATTTACAACCTACGCTCTTTCACACAATATCGGTGCTTCAGTTTTTTCTGGTGCCGTTGTGCGCTATCGCGCCTATAAAATGAAAGGATTAAGCGGAACAGAAATCGCAATATTAGTAGGTTTTTGCTCTTTTACTTTTGTAATCGGCACAATCTTACTTTTGGGAATCGTTTTGGTGCTGCAACCCGAAATTATCACCCTCATTCATAAAGAACTTCCTGAATGGCTAGGGACAACGAGTGGAGCAATTTTACTCAGCTGTATAGCACTTTATACGTTTGGCAGCTGGCTTCAGTTAAAACCCTTACGCTTGGGTAAGAAAATTCAACTTTCCTATCCACGGTTGAAAATTGTTATTCAACAGCTTCTCATTAGCCCTCTAGAGCTTTTAGGAGCAGCAGGAATTATATATGCTGTTCTCCCACACAACGCAGATATTCATTTTATCTCTGTTCTTGGTGTTTTCCTAGCATCTTTTACAATAACTCTTCTCTCCAATGCTCCAGCAGGAGGAGTAGGAGTTCTTGAAGCTCTCTTCATAACAGGCATGCCCAATATAAATCCAACCGATGTTATTGCAGCACTTATTGTCTTTAGAATGTTTTATTTGATTATACCGCTCATCATTTCATTATTTGTGGTCGCCATTTTTGAAGCGCATCAATATTGGAAAAGAACCTCCAAAACACCACCTGAATAAATAAAAGGCTATCAGCGACTTCTTTTTTGTGTGCCTATAAAGATTATCATCCATGCTAAATTCGATTGTATATGTAAATTAATACAAACATTAATTGTATTAATCTTTTTTATATTGAAACTTTATATTGAAACTTGAAGGTCCCCTTTTATAAGAATCTTACTTTACAAAAAGCATAGAAATATTTATCTATTTTCCTTCAAAAAAACTCCCATAGACTTGAATATTAAAAGGACTATTTCATTATGTAATCGATTTGTATGTTGGATAAAACACATCATTGCAAAAAACAAATGCTCAAATTAAAAACCTCTATCTGAAAATAACTTTATTTTATTATTAAAAAAAGAAAAAGTATATAAATCAAGAATACTTAACCCTTTTAATAAAAGAATTTTTCCTAAACGATCATAATAAAAATACAAGGAAAAACTTTACGAAATTTTCATCTCTCAGTGCTCTTCCCCATTACACAGTAACACCCGTAAAAGCCATTGTTGCATCATCATCTTTATACTTAATAAAAGAGAAAGCCTGTGCCATTATACTATTTTTCCAATGTTGTGATAACTTTTGACGCTTAAGAACGTTAATAAGTATCATTTTTATGCTTTTCTTCAATAGTCTTTATCCACACGTTAATCTCATTTATAATGCAAAAGTAATAATTTTAATTAATTCATTATAAGAGGGATTGAAACAAAAGAAGTTTATGACAATAAAGTTTTTTTTCAAACAAAGAATAATTAATTATTATAAATCAATATATTATAATGATTCTGAGCAGCTTTCTTAATGTTTATCTTTTTAGCGGTTAAGCTAACGGGAAAACAGCATAACGTAACTGCACGGTTTAATATTTTAGAACTTGAATCCTTATTAAAGCTTATTTTCTATCGTTTAGCAGGTATTAGCTTTAAACCATTAAACTGATCTAATTTTATTTCTGTTATGTCCAGCTAATTACTTTGTTTTATCTTGATTCACCCTCTTGGAATACTGATGATTATTACAGAGATTTTTTGTTTAAGCGGGAGAGTTATCAAAAAATATCCACTCTGCTGACACAACTAAAATGTAAAGTCTCTTCTATCTTTAAACAATATGCCAAAAATCCAAAAAATTTTAGTCAATTTATATTAAAAGAAGTGAAAACTCTTGATTTTTATACCCCTTTAAATAACACAATTGTCGGTAAGAAACTTCTCCTTACCAATTGCGATTTAAAAAAAAAGAAACAATACGCATTAAAAGATCTTTAAGCCCCCTAAAAGTACAAAACCTGATGACTAAGCTATATCAACAATCTTTACTTTTACACAAACGCATATGGGAAAATCCTACTTCCCAATTTTATTTAGCAACTCGTATTTTAAAAAAATTTACGCAATCAATACGTTATTTATGGTATCAAATCAAATGGTGGGTGATGAGGGGATCGAACCCACGACCCGCTGATTAAGAGTCAGCTGCTCTACCGACTGAGCTAATCACCCATAAGCTTCCCGAAAGATGAGAATGAGCGTTTCTATAACGCTCCTAAGGATGGATGTCCAGATATTTTGTTGTTTGTTATATAGACTCATTGTCTGTAAGGTTAAAAATATGATATTCACCACTTGATCTTATATAAAAATAAACCCATTATAGGAAGCTTTATAAATAAATGTTCTGATTGTTATACAGAACCTACAGTTGGAGGATTATCGAGCATAATGCCCGAGCAAAATTTAGAGGAACCTTCTTGTGGTTGTAAGCGGGATGGGGCATCATTTTGTTTTATCAATAATCACATGCATTCAAGCAATATTTTGCTGTTGTTTTCGTTGAATATAAATTTTTTTACATTCAATGTTCATGATCCAATATACGAATAAAAGCCTATGAATTTTTTTTGTCAATCGCGCGCTTTTAAGCTTCTAAAAGGTAAGGAATGATGGAATGGATCACTGATCCCCATGCGTGGTTTGGTTTGATCACGCTGGTTTTTCTCGAAATTGTTTTAGGAATAGATAACCTTATCTTTATTGCAATTTTAGCTGAAAAATTGCCACTGCGTTTACGTGACCGCGCACGCTTTCTAGGTCTTACTTTAGCACTAATTATGCGGCTCTTCCTTCTTACAGTTATCGGATGGGTTATGAGACTCGATAGGGTAATTCTTTCATTTTCATCTTTTGTCTTTAGTTGGCATAGCTTTATTTTAATCGGTGGTGGAGCCTTTTTGCTAGCAAAGGGAACGCTAGAATTACATGAAAGGTTAGAAGGGGTATCACATGAAAGAAAAACAGGCGTTGCTTATGCTGTTTTTTGGCAAGTAATTGTTCAAATCGTGGTGCTGGATGCCGTTTTTTCACTAGACAGTATTATTACCGCAACAGGTATGATTGCAAAAGAGCAGGCAACAGTTATGTATATCGCAGTCATAGCTGCTATGGGAGTAATGATGTGCGGATCTGGTGTTCTTATGCGTTTTATTAATCGTCATCCCACTATTGTAATCCTCTGTCTTGGTTTTTTGATGATGATTGGTTTCACTCTCATTGTTGAAGGATTTGGTTTTCATATTCCCAAAGGGTATTTGTATGCTGCTATTGGTTTTTCTGTTCTCATCGAAGCTTTTAATCAAATTGGACGTCGTAACCGTGAAAAAATGATTAAAACAAATGATCTACGCAGTAGAACAGCTGATGCTGTTTTGAGGCTCTTAGGAGGAGGAAGTAAAGATAGTCATCTTGCTGAGACTGTAGATGTTATTGCTGAACAGGCCGCAGCTTCTGAGTTGTTTAGACCAGAAGAAAAGGAGATGATTCGTGGTGTTCTCGATTTAGCTGATCGCCCTGTTCGCTCTATCATGTCGCCGCGTAATGAGATTGAGTGGTTAGATTTAAATGCTGATGAAAATGAAATGCGTGAAGAATTACAAAAGGTTAAACATAGCCGCTTAATTCTTGCGCGTGAAAAAGTAGATGAATTTGTTGGCGTTGCGTTGACAAAAGATCTTCTTTTGAATTTGGCTGAGGGGAAAAAAATTAATTGGAAAAAAGCTATGCGAGAACCCCTCGTTGTTCATGAAAATACAAGTGTTTTACGATTGATGGAGCAATTACGTCATTCTTCGATTCAGCTTGCAATTATTGTTGATGAGCATGGATCTTTTGAAGGAATTGCAACACCAACCGATATTCTTGAAGCTATTGCAGGAGACTTTCCTGATGACGACGAAGAACTCATGATCGCAGAACAACTTGAAAATGGCAGTCTTCTTGTCGAGGGATATGCTGATATCCGCCGTTTAAGTGGTTACCTTGGGCGTAACCTTGTGGATGAAGCAGATCGTTATACGACTCTGGCAGGCTTTATGCTTTGGCAGTTTGGTCATTTACCAAATGAGGGAGAAAGTTTTGAAACTGATGGTTTACACTTTAAAGTGATTGAAATGGAACGCCGAAACATATCTAAAATCCTTATTTCTCCAATTGTCTTACCAGAAAAAAGCTAATTCTTTTTATAAGCAAAATGAATAAAAAGATTTTTTTATGATTAAAAATTGAAAAGAATAAGAAGTTGATGACTTAATTGCATTTCATTATTTTTATATTTTTTAAGCGTAAAGTAATGAACATACAAAAGTTATGTTATCAATAAACTTTCTATTATAAAAATTTTCATTGATGATTTACAAAAAGCTGTAAGAGAAAAAATGATGCAAAATTATTTGTCAATGGTCATTAATCTCAAAAATTATGAATATATACAACATATTGATTTATAATAATTATTTATTATAACATTAGCTTCACATCAAGAAATCATCTTTCAAACATCAGATTTCCGCCAATGGATAGAACTCCGCCATTGTTGGGTTCACTCAACTGATAATGGCAGCGTTAAACTAGACTCTGGTTCCTATAATTTTTTGAGATCTTCTTGATATTTCTTATCTTTTGTTTCGATAAATTTAGCTATTTTTTTCCTTCCAAGAATAAAGCTCCACCTCTCTGGAAAGCTCTTATTAAGAACTTTGTTTTTCTTCCACATGGCTCATATTTTTTGCTACTTTTGCAATTAAAGTGTAGCTGAGTTTCTTAGATTTCACCACTTCTTTGGCTAAAGCCAATGCACGTTCAAGATGAGTCTTTTGGGTATTTTCATCAACGCCTAAATGATCCCCTGCACTGAAACTTTGATAATAAGATTGTAAGGTTGCAACATCACCCAATAAAGCCAGTGCACCAATATGAAGTAGCTATAATCTGCATCATCTATCTTGATAACCTTATATGCCTCAACTTCACTCTTTTGCCAAGGTAGTGCTCCATATCTGGAACAAAAGCATTTATGAAGATCAATTTTTTTCCATCACCCATTTCAAGACATAATCAAGCTCTAATTTCAACCAATCCGCATATATTTCTTCTTCATAAACTCTCAACCACTTTTTATCAAAGTCAAATTTTAAATCTTGTAAGTGCTGAGAATTGATAGGGGTCAATTACCATGCAGGCAGCAGCTAAAATACCAGTACTAATCGAAAATCCAACATCAAATTGCGGATAACCTTTGATAATTGCGTCATTATAAAGAACTTGTACTTCACGATCTGGTAGTTGATAACGTGCTGAATAATTATCTACCTCTTTAATTTTCTCAACAGACCAATCAAGATTTTTGAAGAGCGCTGTTGCACTCTCCATGGCTAAAAAATTCTTTGCTCTACCTCAAAAAAGGTTGTATCCATATCAAAAGTCAAAAGCGAAATAGCTTTCTGCAAATAAAATTGATAACGCCGTATGAGAGAAGAATCTTATCAATAAGGTCTTTGGTGATTTCTTTTGCAAAATCTAAACGAGATGGCATCTTATCATAAAAAACAAACAACAAAGTCAATAGTTTGTGTGAAATTATTTTATATGAATTCCATTTAGAATTCACACTTTATACGTGATTCAATTGACTATTTTTTATAAACAATTGCCATGTATGAATAGACTATAAAAAGCAAATTATGATGCAAATGTTATAAGGCATGTAAACATTCAAATGAAGTGAAAAGCAGCTATCATTCATAACAGTTCATAAATTTTATGATACGTTTTTATCACACACAAATCGCATTGTTAAAAACGTAATCGTTTGAAATTATCGATAACATAAATTGCATGCGCTTAAAGAATAGTATGGGTTTTACTTTTTTTTTGAGCGAAACCTTAAAAGAAATAATCATTTGAAGCTATCATAAGATAGATTTTAATTCATTAAGAACACATAAAAGGATTTAAAGACAAGTCGATTTTAAAGCGCCGCTTACTAAAAAGTTAGTAAATGACAAGCTGGCATTATATAGATACTATCATCACAACAGATAATAAAATTGATAATGTTATGTCTTATGAAATCAAAAGTCTTTTAATGATCTAATGCAAGCAAACAAGCAAAAAACGTTTTAAAAGAGGCATTTTGATAATGTGCTTTGTTTCAAATGCCCCCTCAAAAATGAAGGCGTTATTCTTAATACGTTTTATAACCATAAACAAAGTGTTTATAGGTTCTGTAATTCAAATGAGTGATTAAAAATCATACCTGTCATTTATGTTCCTTTTGATAAGTTTTAATCAATAAAATAGAGCGCTTGCAATATGATACGTTGTATATATGCATTATTGATTTCTTTTGTATGATCTGTAGCACCTCTATTTAAAAGCCGCGTCATATCAATTGACACAGCTTTCTTTTATGACAGGTTTTTATAGCCATCAAAAAGGCGCTCCCCACGCCTGTCATTTATTCTGTTTATCAATCTTGACAACATTATCACTTTCATAAACCTCACAATTTATGGGAACCGAATATAAATCGCTATGTCTTTTTATTCTTGCATTGCCATATACATTACCTCTAATCACGAAATAACCAGAGATCTTGGCATTGCCATAAACTTTGCCATACTAACAACAGCATGATCATAAACCTCGGCATTGCTATGAATAGGTACACTACCGGATAATTTTGCATTTCCATAAACCCGCGCATAATGATAAACTCAAACGTTATAAGAAAGATGAGCATTGTCATAAATATGAGCACCAAAATACACGCGGGTTTTATCACATATAAGGGCATTGCCATACACATAACCACCAATGGCAGCATTGCCATTGCCCCTTGCATTTTCATAAACACGACCAGATTTTACAACACAGGCATTATCAGCAACCCAGCAATTGCCATCATGAGAGAGATTGCTTTCATTTTCAATAAAACCATCTAGATCGCTTTTTTTACATCACCAAAATCTTTTAAAGCACAAATGCGATATAATATATGACCAGTCACGAAATCCATTTGATTGGTCAATTCATATTTTGGGGATGTTTTTTCTTATTAACAGGAGCGATTTCATTTGCAATGGAATAAATAACGGGGATGTTTTTTGATATTGTTGTCATAATTAAACCTGTATGTTTTTAAAAATTTTGAACAAACATTAAGCCGACTTCAAACCAAATGTTTGTCGCATCAAGCGTCCTGTTCAAACTAATAATAACATATTCATTACCTAGTAGAATACCAACTCCTACACCTGCATAAAGCGAAGCAATAATCCGCCTATTATGGCTATGCTGCATGACCATAATAGAACCCAAAACCATCATTGCTACACTCGCAACACCAGAAACAAATCGGATCAAAAGGACCAAGTGTTAACGCCATGGAAATAATAAGTGCACTCATTACTATAGCTGCACAAGATAGCATGTGAGGAGCAAGAGATATATTCCCAATTCTGCCAAACGTAAAGAACATACTCCCAACTAAATAACCACCATAATTAGCGCTAGCTATATAAAAAGGTGGATTAAAGGTAAACAACCCCTCATCCAACATAACTGGCAATATTGGTGTATAAAGAAATCACCCGATACCCATTCTCAAAACCATAAGAACCATACCGAATACAGCGTTTTGAAATAATTCAAATCTTGACGATTATTTTTATCCCTATTATTATTCCTTTAACTGGTGATATTCCTCATCCGCGTTCCATTTCACCATAACAGCCTTTAGCTCCAAAAATAGAATAAAAGCAAATTTAGCTATCTATTTTAATGCTCAAAACAATATATTTAGCGATCTACTGTCAAAATTGCCAGATCAATTATACAATAACATATTGAATTAATATGTATTTTTATGTTATAAATGTTTATATTTAAATTGAAAGCATATTTAGATAATCTTGCTTTTTTATCTCGATATTCAAAATGACTAACCGAAAAGTTATATACGCAATCGTAAATTTTACTTCTCTTAAAATCATTTTCTTATTCGCTATAAAACTTAATAAACAACTCAAATGACCATTTTCATAAAAGAGGAAATTGGCTTCTTTTTAGGTAATATTGTTATTTAGGATAATATGAAGTTGAAGAATTTGGTGCACCCGACAGAATTCGAATCTGTGACCTCTGCCTTCGGAGGGCAGCGCTCTATCCAGCTGAGCTACGGGTGCTTCAAACTGATTATTAAAATCAGTTATGGTCTTTTAACCAATCATACTCTTAGCTTCAATGCTAAATTATCATTTTAATAAAAAATTACTTGTTTGTAACTTATCTAACAACGCACTCCTCTTACTTTTCAATGATACTTTACCTTGAAATAACTTCTCTTTATTCAATGCTCTTTTTATTATAAAAAGAGCATTTGTTACAACTTCAAAACTCTCAAAAATAAGTTACAACATACATTATAAATATCAGGATAATTTTTTAATGACTACATTACCAAGTCGCTTTCATTTTATTTCCGCAGAAACTGAGGACGCTATCAAAGCTACCCATAAATTAATTTCCGTTTATGGTCATTCTTCTCTGGAAGAAACTGATATTGTTGTTGCAATCGGTGGTGATGGGACAATGTTACAAACCGTACGAGACGTCATGAACACAGGCAAACCTATTTATGGTATGAATCAAGGTTCTGTAGGATTTCTGATGAATGAATTTCATGAAAAAAAATTGCCCAATCGTATTGCTGTCGCACATAAAAAAGAAATTCATCCCCTACGCATGATTGCAAAATCTGAATGTCAAGATTCTATCGAGGCGCTTGCAATTAATGAAGTATCCCTCTTTCGGCAATCTTATCAAGCCGCAAAAATTCGCATCACCATTGATAACAACGTACGCATGGAACAATTAAGTTGTGATGGTGTTCTCGTCGCTACACCAGCTGGATCGACCGCCTATAATTTATCAGCACAAGGACCTATCTTACCTCTTATGGCCCCCCTTATGGCCCTCACTCCCGTTAGCCCTTTTCGCCCTCGGCGTTGGCATGGAGCTTTGCTTCCCAATACAGTAATAGTGCGCTTTGATATGCTTGAACCTGACAAACGCCCTGTCAACGCTGCTGCAGATAATATTGAAGTTAAATCTGTTCATTCAGTTACTATTTCAATGGCAACAGAAGTAACAGCTTCAATCCTTTTTGACTCAAATCATTCATGGGATGAGCGCATTTTATCAGAACAATTTCGCTATTAATGATTGTATTATGCGTTTTATGTGTATATGATTGTTATAGTTAGTTTTTTTGTGAAAACATCTTAACACTTTTTAAGAGTGTAGAATATTGGTTATAATCATCATTTAGATAGCGCAGTTAAAATCACAGAGCAATTGATAAAAAAATGATACCATCTTTAAACAGTTTTGATGATTTAGGTCTTTCCGCAAAGGTTATTAATGCGGTGAAATCAGCGGGATATACAACTCCAACACCTATTCAAAGTGAAACAATTCCGCATGTCCTTCAAAGAAAAGACGTTTTAGGAATCGCCCAAACGGGAACAGGTAAAACCGCCTCTTTCGTATTGCCTATGCTCACTCTCCTTGAAAAAGGTCGTGCAAGAGCACGAATGCCCCGTACGCTCATCTTAGAACCAACACGGGAAATTGCAGCTCAAGTTGAAGAAAATTTCGATAAATACGGAATAAATCATCGTTTAAATGTTGCTCTTTTGATTGGTGGAGTTTCTTTTGAACTCCAAGATCGCAAACTTGAACGGGGAGCTGATGTTCTTATCGCAACGCCAGGACGCCTTCTTGATCATTGCGAGCGCGGTAAACTGCTCCTGATGGGCGTTGAAATCCTTGTTATTGATGAAGCTGATCGCATGTTGGATATGGGCTTTATTCCTGATATTGAACGCATCTGTAAGCTAACTCCTTTTACGCGTCAAACTTTGTTCTTTTCTGCAACAATGGCGCCAGAAATTACAAAATTAACGAAACAATTTTTACATTCTCCTGTATCTGTTGAAGTTACAAAAGCATCCTCAACCGCAACCACAATTACACAGCGGCTCGTCAAATCTGGAAGTAAGTCATGGGATAAAAGAGCTGTTTTGCGAGAACTTATTCATAATGAAGGTGCAGAGCTTCAAAATGCAATCATTTTCTGTAATCGAAAGAGAGATATCTCTGAACTTTTTAGATCGCTCATCAAACATAACTTTAATGTAGGGGCACTTCATGGAGATATGGACCAATATTCGCGCATGAACACCCTAGCTGATTTTAAAAATAATAAACTTACACTTCTTGTTGCTTCTGATGTTGCTGCCCGTGGACTCGATATTCCAGCTGTAAGTCATGTCTTTAACTATGATGTTCCTACACATGCTGAAGACTATATCCATCGAATTGGTCGTACAGGGCGTGCAAATCGTAGCGGAAAAGCTTTTACAATTGTCACAAAAGCTGATCAAAAATATATCAATGCCATTGAGGAAATGAGTAATGAAAAAATTGAATGGCTCAATGGAGATCTCTCAACTTTAATAGTCGATGATCAAACAGAAGATATTGTTGTAAAGAAAAAATCTTCAAAATCATCAAAGAAAACTGCTCCCAAAGAGCCTGTTGCTCACACTAAAAAATCTGTAGAAGAGAATAAAACAGAATATATCAAAAATGCAAATAATAAAGAGAAGCCCTCTGAGTACCAACGCCCACGAAAAAATAAGAATTACACGCCCCTTGGATTTGGTGATGATATTCCTGCTTTCATGCTTATAAAAACGTGTAAATAAATCCGTTCTTTAGTCTCTTGAAGAGTAAAATGAACGAAATGCTTTAAAAAAAGCCGCTCTTATTTCCTAGAGAGTCTTTCTGCTACCTTTTCACGCCCTAAAAGCTGCAAAATTTTTCCCATTTCAGGTCCATGATCCATGCCTGTAAGTGCCTGACGTAATGGCATAAATAAAGCTTTTCCTTTTCGACCTGTTTTTTCTTTTAATGCTGTTGTCCAAATTTTCCAACTTTCCTCCTTCAAAGCACCTTCAGGTAAGAAATCGAGTGATTGGCGCACAAAAGCACGATCCTCTAGTGCCACTGTATCAAAATTCTGTTCATCATGAATGATTTTCCACCACAAAACAGCATCATTGACTTTATTAATATTGCTTCTTATCGCGTTCCAGAAATATTCCGCCTTATCTCCCTCAATAGAAAGTTTTTTAAGGCGCATTTTTACTTCCTCATAGGTTAACTCATGGACAAGATGACTATTCAAAGCAAGAAGATCAGCAATATCAAATTTTGCAACGGATCTTGACGTATCTTGGAGATTAAAATGCTCTAAAAGCGCTGCTTGATTAGGATAGGGATGCACATTTTGCGATGTCCCAATCAAAACGGCAAGGCATTGAACAGCTATAGATTCAAATCCTTCTTCCCGTAGAGAACGAATAGAAAGATCATTATTACGTTTTGAAAATCCTTTTCCTAAAACTGTCGCCAATAAATTGGTATGAGCAAAAACCGGTAATTCTGCATTAAGAGCTTTAAAAATAGCAATTTGAGCGCCTGTATTTGTAATATGATCATCCCCACGAATAATATGCGTAATAGCCATATCTACATCATCAACAATAGAGGGCAATGTATAAAGATAGCTTCCATCTTCACGAATAAGAACAGGATCTGAAAGAGAAGCCAAATCAATCGTCTGCTTTCCCTTTATTGCATCATTCCAGCAAACTTCTGTTCGCTTTGTTTGTAAAGGATCACTTTCAAAATTAGGAAGAAGAAAACGCCAATGGGGTTTACGACCTTGAGATTCAAAGTTTTTTTTCTCTTCTGCTGTCAATTTTAATGCTGCACGGTTATAAATAGGAGGCAATTTGCGTGAAAGCTGGATTTTACGACGTCGCTCTAATTCTTCTGCAGTCTCATAACAGGGATAAAGAAGCCCGCGTTGTTTGAGAATTTCCGCAACTTCATCATATCGATTAAATCGCTTAGATTGGTAATAAATTGAATCTGGTTGAATACCAAGCCATTCAAGGTCAACAGCAATAGCATCGATATATTCTTGTTTAGAACGTTCAACATCTGTATCATCATAGCGCAAAATAAATGCTCCATTATGCGCTTGCGCATAAAGCCAATTGAAAAGCGCACTACGGATATTGCCAATATGAATATAACCTGTTGGAGAGGGAGCAAAACGAACTTTAACCATAAAATAATACTCAATTTTTATCGCGAAAATGATTGACTATGGGATAGCGACGATCGCGTCCGAAACTCTTGTAACTGATTTTTACACCGGGTGCAGATTGTCGTCTTTTATATTCGGCACCATAAAGAAGCTGTTCAACTTTCTCAACAGTTTCCCGTGAATGCCCACGTTTAATAATATCACAAATACTCATGTCATTTTCTACAAGAGATTGCAAGATATCATCTAGAATAGGATAAGGCGGAAGAGAATCTTCATCTTTTTGATTTTCCCGCAGCTCTGCAGAAGGCGCTTTTTCTATAATATTGGATGGAATGACAATCCCTTCTGGTCCTCTCAAATTGTGCAAGTGATTTTTATTGCGCCACTCAGCTAATGCATAAACCTGCATTTTATAAATATCTTTAAGAGGATTAAACCCGCCATTCATATCACCATACAGTGTCGCATATCCCACAGCCATTTCCGACTTATTGCCTGTCGTTACCACCAATGAACCGAATTTATTTGAAAGAGCCATTAAAAGTGTACCGCGTATACGACTTTGAAGATTTTCTTCTGTTATATCAGGGGGTAAGCCTAAAAAAACTGGCGCCATTGTCTTTAAAAAAGCTTCAACAGGTTGCTCAATCGGTATTATTTCATAATGACATCCTAGAAGTTGTGCACATTCTTTAGCATCTTTTAACGATTCTTGTGAAGTATAGTGATAAGGCATCATAATGGTGCGAACTCTCTCAGAGCCAAGAGCATCCACCGCCATTGCCGTACACAGGGCTGAATCAATTCCTCCTGAAAGACCAAGAATAACATCCTTAAAGCGATTTTTATTAACGTAATCTCTCAAACCTAAAACACAAGCTTGATAATCGGCCGCTAATCCATTGAGAAGACTTTCATTAGGACCTGAAATACAGTGCCATCCCGTCGTTATTTTTTGCCAATGGCTTAAAGCAATATGGCTATCAAAGTGCTTCATTTGAAATATCTTTTTTCCTTCTCCATTCAAGGCAAAAGACCCACCATCAAAAACGAGCTCATCTTGACCACCAACTTGATTAGCATAAATAATTGGTACCCCAGATCGTAGAGCTTGCGTATGAACAACATCTATACGTTTTAAGGTTTTATTACGATAGTAGGGAGATCCGTTAAGGACAAGAATAATTTCCGCTCCTTTATTACCAAGCTCCACACAAAGTGAAGAATCATTCCAAATATCTTCACAAATCACTATTCCTAGTCCTACCCCACGATAGATAAGAGGCTCAGGTCGTGGGCCTGAAGAAAATAAACGCTTTTCATCAAATTCAGCATAATTAGGTAGATCAAACTTCAAACTTTCGGCAATGACTCGCCCTTCATCAAGAAGCATGACACCGTTGTAAATATTGCCATTGCGTCTTAATGGAAGACCAATGACAATTCCTGGTCCGCCTACGGTTATCTTTGCTAATTTCTTAACAGTCTCTTCACATGTTTTTGTAAAAGCAGGTTTTAGAACAAGATCTTCCGGCGGATAAGCGCTTATAAAAAGTTCCGTGAATAAAACAAGATCAGCCCCCTCTTCTTTGGCCTTTTGATGTGCCATGGCAGCTAAAGAAAAATTCCCCTCAATATCACCAACAATAGGATTTAATTGGGCAATTGATACCCGAAAATCATTTTTCATAAGCCTTTGTATCATTTCATCAGTTTAGCAACCACAACTTTATTCTTCATCATCAGGAAATATCACTTTTTTAAAAATTCTCTTCTGCCATAATGACCTAAAAGTATATTAGGAAATTTTTTCCTACCCACCAGCAGCAATTCCTAACGAATCAGTCACACGATTTTTTTTAAGGAGTTCAGCAACAAGAAAAGCCAATTCTAACGCTTGATCTGCATTTAACCGTGGATCACATTGCGTGTGATAACGATCAGATAAATCGTCTACAGAAATAGCATGCGCCCCTCCTGTACATTCAGTAACATCACGACCTGTCATCTCAATATGGATGCCTCCTGGATAAGTTCCCTCTCCACGATGTACTGCAAAAAAATTCTCTACTTCTTTTAAAACATAATCAAAGGGACGCGTCTTATAACCATTGGCGGTAATTGTATTGCCATGCATTGGATCACATGACCATATAACCGCACGCTTCTCACGTTCAACGGCACGGATGAGTTTAGGCAGATAACTTTCAACTTTATCATACCCAAAACGCGTAATGAGAGTAAGCCGCCCCAGCTCGTTTTCTGGATTTAAAATATCAATTAATTTTAAAAGCTCATCAGGTTCAATGGAAGGACCACATTTTAATCCTATAGGATTTTTAATGCCGCGACAATATTCAACGTGAGCATGGTCAATCTGACGTGTACGGTCACCAATCCATAACATATGACCGGATGTTGCATACCAATTTCCTGAAGTTGAATCAATCCGAGTCAAAGCCTCTTCATAACCAAGTAAAAGTGCTTCATGACTGGTATAAAAAGATGTTTCACGCAATGAAGAATGTGTTTTGGATGTAATCCCTATAGAACGCATAAAATCAATTGCTTCAGAAATACGCTCTGCCAATAATTCATAACGCTCCCCCTGCGGACTGTTAGAAACAAAACTCAACATCCATGTGTGTACATTTTCTAAATTAGCATAGCCACCTTGTGAAAAAGCACGCAATAGATTAAGTGTTGCCGCAGATTGGCGATAAGCCATAGACATTCGTTGCGGATCTGGAATACGAGAATCGGCTTCAAACTCAATGCCATTAATAATATCCCCCCGATAAGCAGGAAATTCAACTCCCTCTTTGCTTTCGATATCAGAAGAGCGGGGCTTTGCAAATTGACCAGCAATACGACCAATTTTAACAACCGGTTTAGAACTACCAAAGGTTAAAACAATCGCCATTTGCAAAAATACACGAAAAAAATCACGGATATTATCAGCTTCATGTTCTGCAAAGCTTTCGGCACAATCACCACCTTGCAATAAAAAAGCTTGTCCTTTTGCAACAGCTGCTAATTCATTTTTTAAATCACGTGCTTCACCGGCAAAAACTAAAGGAGGATAACTTCTCAGTTTTCGTTCAACATCTTCTAACATAGACTTATCCGGATAAGTCGGAACTTGTTTAATTGGCCTTGTTCTCCAAGAGTCAGGTGCCCATTCTTTTATCATTACACTCTCTCTAAAGATTAATCTTACAGATTGGCATATCAAAAGCTTTTTACCGCAATATATGCTGTTTAACTTTCTATTTTCTTCCCACTTTCATATATATAACTTGGTTTATACATCGTTACCAATTCTTCTGCCATCGTTGGATGCACTGCCATCGTTTCATCAAAGATATCTTTCGTCAGCTTTCCTTTGAGAGCTATCCCAATAAGCTGTGCCATCTCACCAGCGTTTTCCCCTAAAATATGAGCGCCCACAACAATACGGCTTTCACCATCAACAATGAGTTTCATAAGCATTTTCTCTGAACTATCAGAAAGAACATTACGCATAGGACGAAAAACTGTACGATAAATTTCAAGACGCTTATAACGACGTACCGCATCTTCTTCTGAAAGACCAACTGTTCCAATCTCTGGCTGAGAAAAAACTGCCGTCGTAATTAAATCATAATCAGGTGTCGTGGGAATATTCTCAAACGCAGTCTTCACGAAACACATTGCATCATGAATCGCAACAGGTGTTAATTGAATATGACCTGTTACATCACCAACAGCCCAAATGTGGGGTACATTCGTTGTCATTCTTTCATCAACAACAACTGCACCAAATTCATCCACTTGAACACCTGCTCGCTCAAGTCTTAAACCTGTTGTATTTGGTACACGCCCCGTAGCCAACATAATCTGATCGGCACTAATCGTTTGCCCATTTGATAAAATAACTTCATAACAATTTTCTGCAGCCTGCACTTTAGAAATTGTTACACCATAGAGAATAGAAATCCCTTTTTCAGTCATTTCATCGCTGAGCAATTGCCGCAAATCATGATCAAAACCACGAAGGATTAAATCACCACGATGGAGCAGCGTTGTTTTTACACCTAATTCATGAAAAATATTAGCAAATTCAACACCAATATACCCTCCACCAACAATGACTATTGATTTTGGGAGTTGATCAAGGTCAAAAATCTCATTAGAAGTGAGGCAAAATCCACCGCCTTCTATGGAAGTATTTGGTGCAACTTTTGCCCCTGTTGCAATCAAAATTTTTTCTGCACTTACCCGCTCACCCGTGGCAGAAAGCTCTAATGTGTGATCATCTACAAAAGTAGCACGACTTTCATAAATATGCACATTGTTATTCTCTAATCCCTTACGATATAGCCCTTCTAACCTTGATATTTCTTTATTTTTAGCTGCAACCAACTTTTCCCAACTAAAAATTGGATCCGCATATTTCCACCCAAAACCAACACTTTTCTTAAATTCTTTTACATATTGTGATGCATAAACATAAAGTTTTTTGGGAACACAACCACGAATAACACAAGTGCCCCCTATCCGATATTCCTCTGCTATAGCAACACGCTTACCGAGTCCTCCAGCAAGCCGTGCTGCACGCACTCCACCAGAACCACTTCCAATAACAAATAAATCAAAGTCAAAAGAGCCCACGAATTATTCCTTCTTATGTATCTGCAAGAATAGGCTAAGATCATTTATTATCAAATGAAAGTCTTTTTTCTTTTGAAGAAGCATTTTTTTATAAAGCCGTATTCTAAAAAGACCTACTCTCATTAAAATATTAAAAACGGCGGGAAAACCGCCGCTATTTAAAAAATCAGAAATTGCCCAGTGGTTGTCATGATATTAATCAAGCTATTTTTTATTTTCTGAAGATTCTGATTTTATAGGCATATTTGTAGGCACAGTAGAATTATTCAAATTAAGTATTTCAGACATTTCTTTTTTCACATTTTCTACAAGATCCCGCATAAGCGCAGAACGCCATACATCAAATGCTGAATAAGAATCACGTGCGATATTGGGAACTTCTGTCAAAAACTTTTTACCGGTATCAGAACTGTAGAATGCTGTTATTGCATCAAGCTCTTTTTGAGTAAAATATTTTGCATATACATGAGCAATCTCTTTTTCTAGATCAGAGCGCCTTTTAATTAAAGCAAGCGCCTGCTTATCAACAATATCAGAAATAGCCTCTGCCAAATTTGGATCATCCCTCATCAGTGCAGTTTTAAGATCATCTACCGCATTTGGTAAAAAACTATCAAACTGATCTGTTGCGTGAATGGCACTTATAGCTTTTCTAGCTGAAGCTAAATGTTGATCGCTCACACCTTGTGCATAAGCCATTCCAATATTCACAATAAAAATAGCAATTGCACCAAAATATACGACAAAACGCTGAAAAGAAAATATTATTCTCATTTAATGATTACCCCGATCGCTAATTATAATTTTAATTCGTTTTCTATCTAAAATCTTTAAGATCTTTTTTTACTGTGCTAACATATCGTCATGAAACTGTCTTCTCTAAAAATCAAAAGATTCTAAAATTTTTGTTTGACCATCGGCCATAGCTACAATTGCACGTGAAGCCAATCCCAAAAAAAGGCCATGCTCAACAACACCAGGAATGGCAAGAAGTGCGTCCGATAATGGTTTTGGTTCCAAAATGCAGCCCCAAAATGCATCAAGAATAAAATGACCACCATCTGTTTCAAAAGGATTTTTTCCATTCATTCGCAATACAATTTCTCCAGAAAGCCCTAAGTCATCAGCGACTTTTTCGATGGCTCTGCGTGTTGTATGGATACCAAATGGATTAACTTCAATTGGTAGTGCAAAAGCACCAAGTCGTTTTACCACCTTTGTTTCATCAGCAATGACAAGCATTGCACGGGATGCCGATGCTACAATTTTTTCATACAACAATGCTCCCCCTCCACCTTTAATGAGCATCATCTCAGGACCAATTTCATCTGCTCCGTCAATATCAAGATCCAGTTCAGGTATTTGTTCTAAAGTGCTAACAGGCACTCCAAACTTACGACAGAGTTGTTCAGAATATCGTGAAGTAGCAACACCAGTCACTCGCAAACCATCCGAAACACGCTCACCAAGAAGACGAATAAATTCATTGACTGTCGAACCAGATCCAATACCAAGCCGCATATCATCTTCAATAAATTCAAGCGCTTTAATAGCTGCCATTTTTTTTAACTGCTGAACATCCATGAATGACTTTGCCTTTTATCCGTATAAGCAGCACTTATCACCCCTATTACCACCGATAATAATGATAATAAAAGATAACCTCTTGACGCAATCTATTTAAATTTACCATCATCTTTTGCTTGAAGAGATGTTACTCGTTATAGAAATATATGATAAGAATAAAATAGAATAATCAACAATTATCTTTTTTATTTCTTTGAGAAAATTTGTTAGCATTTTTCTCATTCAATAAAAATTTTTGATTTATCTTGTGCTATCAATAGGATGCACATATCGATTTTTTTTGAAAAATTTAAAATGATCAGATATAAAAATCATCTGTTTCTAGAAAACTGTAGGTTATTATCTCGTTTCAATGACTTTGATAAACTTACTAATTTAAATACCGCAAAATTTTATCAGAAAAGTCTTCTATTATTTTTTGTTTTGTCATTATCCAAATGTGAAGCAAAATATGATAGATTATATTTTTTATGAATGCTGTCTGTGCATATTCCATGGTCTATGAAACCCTAGCGAAGACCAAATAATATCTCCACCTTTGGTCATCATAACGCTTCCTCGTGATAACAATTGTTGAGGCGTAAATATTATTTTTGCCTTCTTATAACATGTTGGATTACGCATTACAAATGTCTGAATGAGAATATCTGCCTCTACACATTGATCTGTTTCTCTCTGTAAAACAACTACTTTTAATCCATTCTCTAATAATGACGTACATACATGATAATCACAAATAAATTGTCCGTGCAATGAAGGACCATATTTTGTTGGTTTAATCGTTTCATTCACACGAAATGACTTTTTCCATATGGATGTCGTGAACTTAGAAATATGGTAACGATCAATATATAATTTTTTATCATGGATAACGCCCACGAGACGCATATTATCTGCTATAATAAGTTGTACAGGTGAATGCATTACGCAAATAGAAATACCAGCCAAAATAAACAAACTAAAAAAGAGCCGGATGGGTGTTTTGCAAAAAGTCAGTCCAACCAAGCCTATACTCAATAAAACCAACGCAGATAACGGCATAAAACCAGGATTCAGATCAGGAGAAATAGCCTTGATAGCATGCGCAATCTTTATCACAAGATCAACACCAAACCCCATAATTTGAAGGGGAAGCCATTCGAATCCTCCTAACATTGCGAGGACTGCAATTAATCCAAAAGGAATGACGAAAATTGAAATGACAGGCAAAGCAAAAGCATTACTGATAATGCTCAAAGATGCCGTATTAGAAAAATGATAAGCAGCATAAATTCCACTTGCACTCCCTGCAACAAGGGAAGAAGCACATGTTGAAAGCATCGATAAGAAAGCAAAATTTATCACTCCTCCTCCAACATAAGAGGGAGTTGTTTTTCTTTTACGAAAAAATGATCTTCCACTCCACCAATCAAAAAAAGCGATCAAAGCAGCAGTCGCAGAAAAGGACATTTGAAAGCTAGGACCTAATATTTCATGGGGTGTCATCGCTAGGGTTACCAACCCTGCAATAGAAAAATTACGCATTGTTATAGCAGAGCGATTACACAATATAGCAACCAACATAACAGCAATCATCACAAAACTTCTTTGCGCTGATATTGCTAAGCCCGACAATAACAAATAAAAAGCTGTTATCATAAACGCAACGATAGCAGCAAATTTTTTACTGGAATAATAGGAAGAAAAAACTGGAAAAAATGCTAAAAAACTACGGATACCCAAAAGAACTATACCGCTTAACAACGCCATATGTAAACCTGATATTGATAAAATATGGGCTAATCCAGCCGTACGTAATGCTTCATTTGTCTCATTTGAAATGCCAGCACGCTGCCCTGTTATGAGAGCAGCAGCAACACTCCCCTTTTCTCCTTCAAGGGCTATACGGATTCTTTGTGTCATCTTCGTGCGTAAATTTTCAATTTTCTGTAGAATGATAGCGAATATTCCATCAGGCTGCGAAACCGATATTTTTCTTGGTTTTCCTAAATAAACGCCTTGTGCCCCAATTCTTTTAAAATAATTATGAAAACTAAAATCGTAGCCTCCTGGACGCACTGGCCCAGAAAATGCACGAATCTTAACTTTCCCATATAGTCCATCACCAATTGCTAAGCCAGATGGCAAATATCTTGCCGATAAACGGATACGATGAAGACTATGGCATAATATGGGCTTTTCTGTACTCAAAACATCCAAAACTAAACGAAATCCCCCTTTGGTGCCTGACTCAATAGAAACAATTCTTCCCGTCAATGTGGTGACTATGTCACTGCTTAACATGGGTGTTGCAATACGCCACGTTTCTATTTTTGCCGCCAAAGCACCCAATATAATACAAAACAAAAATCCCACGGGAATCCATATTTTTCGATAAAAACGTGCAACATAGAATATTCCCAGAAAAATACTGACCAACGCCCCCAATTGTCCCCAACTTGGCTCCCACTCTAAATGAAAATAAAAAATGATTCCTAGAGCAAAAAAGACTAAAATCAGCGAAAAAAGGATACCAAAAGAAACTTCTTTATTGATACAATCTTCTAGCCATTTGCGAAAACGAATGATTACTTCTTTTGAGAGTGTCAATAAAAAAAGTTTTTGTTGGTTATAACTGCCGTTCTTTGCATCATCATATCTAGAAAAAATACTCTGCCCTATTTGACATGGCTTTTTTCTTTCTGTAACAGATTTTTCGGATAAACCCTCTTTAACTTTACTTTGATAAAACATCCGCCCCCCACTTTAACTCGCAATATGGCTATTGCACACCCCATCACCTATGCTAACATGATTTTTCTATAAAGTTCTATAAGTAATATCTCAGTTTAAAGGAAAATATTTCGTGTCTGTTATTACTCGTTTTGCCCCTTCACCCACTGGCTTTCTTCATATTGGTGGTGCTCGTACTGCTCTTTTTAATTGGCTTTATGCAAAACATACCGGTGGAAAAATGCTTTTACGAATTGAAGATACAGACCGAGAGCGCTCAACAGAAGCAGCTGTAAAAGCTATTATAGATGGCTTGCACTGGATGGGGCTTAGTTATGATGGCACCCCTATTTCGCAATTTGAACGTGCTGAACGTCACCGACAAATCGCCGAACAGTTGGTCAAAAACGGCAAAGCATATTATTGTTATGCTTCACCTGAGGAGTTAGCTGAAATGCGTGAAAAAGCCCGTGCAGAAGGGCGCCCACCACGTTATGATGGACGTTGGCGGGACCGTGATCGTTCTGAAGCTCCTAAAGGTGTTAAGCCTGTTATTCGCATCAAAGCCCCTGAAGATGGAGAAACGATTGTACATGATCGTGTTCAAGGTGATGTTCGTTTTCCTAATAAAGATCTCGATGACTTTATTATTTTGCGTTCTGATGGTTCGCCTACTTATATGCATGCTGTTGTCGTTGATGATCATGATATGGGCATCACACATATTATACGTGGGGATGATCATCTTACCAATGCTGCCCGACAAATGATCATCTTTAAGGCAATGGGATGGGATATTCCTGTTATGGCACACATTCCTCTTATCCATGGTGAAAACGGTGCAAAATTATCAAAGCGGCATGGTGCACTCGGTGTTGATGCCTACCGAACAATGGGATATCTTCCTGCTGCTTTGCGCAATTACCTTGTCCGTTTAGGTTGGAGTCATGGTGATGACGAACTGATGTCGCTTAAAGATATGATTTCTTGGTTTGACATTGAGGATATTAACAAAGGTGCTGCTCGTTTTGATCTCAAAAAGCTCGATTCCATCAACGGACACTATATGCGCATGAGTAATGATCAAGAACTTTTTGATGCCGCTCTTAATATTCTACCAGAAACCGATAGGGGAGCACAAATTATTGAAAGACTTGATGAAAAACGCCGTGTTCAATTTTTAAAAGCAATCCCGTATTTGAAAGAACGTTCAAAAACACTGTGCGAACTGATTGACAATGCCTCCTTCATTTTTACGCAACGACCTTTACAACTTGATGAAAAAGCACAAATGCTCTTAGATAAAAATGGACGAACCATTTTAAATGATCTTTATCTTGCCCTGAAAGCTTGCCCCTCTTGGGATACAAAAACCCTAGATGAAACACTTCGCTCTTGTGTACAAACACAGAATCTCAAATTTGGATCTATCGCCCAACCACTTCGCGCAGCTCTTACAGGATCTGCAACATCACCAGGTGTTTTGGATGTTCTTATTTTATTAGGACGCGATGAATCCCTTCATCGCATCAAGGACCAACTTATCACAACAATATGCCCATAATGTGTACTGAGTATATTTCCTCAAATAGGGATCTATACAGATATCTCAACGCGCCCTAGAAGAGTTTTTTATGTTATATCATTGAAATACATTTTTTATTGAGTAATAATGATCAATAAGGAAATATTTTTAGATTGCATGTACTCACTTTTAGAGGCAATCTACCCTTAAATATAAGTAAGAAAAGCTTCAGTTATACATCCCCCACTCTGATGAAGCAGAGTCTTAATTTTTAGAAGTGAAGGATCTGAAAGGAATACCGAATGTCTGAGAATAACGCATATATTATTGTGAATGATAAAAAAGTAGAGCTTCCCTTGCGTAAAGGCACGAGTGGACCTGAAGTCATTGAAATTGCTTCTCTCTACAAAAAAGCCGATATTTTTACTTATGATCCTGGTTTTACTTCAACAGCTTCTTGTGAATCAAAAATTACTTATATCGACGGTGATAAAGGCATATTGCTTTATCGTGGTTATCCTATTGATCAATTAGCTGAAAAAGGAGACTTTCTCGAAAGTTGTTATCTTTTACTTTATGGTGAACTCCCAACACAGCAAGAAAAAAATGAATTTGATCGATGTATTATGCAGCATACCATGGTACACGAACAGTTTGCACGCTTCTTCCATGGCTTCCGCCGTGATTCTCATCCTATGGCCGTCATGGTTGCCTGCCTTGGCGCTATGTCTGCGTTCTATCACGACTCTATTGATATTACAGATCCTCACCAGAGAATGATTGCTTCTGTTCGTCTTATCTCAAAAGTTCCAACGCTTGCTGCTATGGCCTATAAATACAGTATCGGACAAGCATTTGTTTATCCACGTAATGATCTTAGTTATGCTGCAAATTTCCTCCGTATGTGCTTTGCTGTTCCTTGTGAAGAATATAAAACAAACCCTGTGCTTGCTCGGGCGATGGATCAAATCTTTATCCTTCATGCAGATCATGAACAAAATGCTTCTACATCTACGGTACGTCTTGCTGGATCCTCGGGTGCTAATCCGTTTGCCTGTATTGCAGCAGGTGTTGCATGCCTTTGGGGACCAGCACATGGTGGTGCCAATGAAGCATGTTTAAAAATGCTACAAGAAATAGGTTCTATTGAAAGAATTCCTGAATTTATTGCACGTGCAAAAGATAAAAATGATCCTTTCCGCCTTATGGGCTTTGGGCACCGTGTCTATAAAAATTATGACCCACGTGCAAAAATCATGCAAAAAACCTGTCATGAAGTTTTAAAAGAACTCAACATTCAAGATGACCCGCTTCTTGATATTGCAATAGAACTTGAAAAAATTGCCTTAAGTGATGAATATTTTATTGAGAAAAAGCTTTATCCCAATGTTGATTTCTATTCCGGCATTACATTAAAAGCTCTAGGTTTTCCAACTGAAATGTTTACTGTTCTTTTTGCATTGGCGCGCAGTGTCGGGTGGGTGGCACAATGGAAAGAAATGATTGAAGACCCTGCACAAAAAATTGGTCGTCCTCGACAACTCTACACAGGCTATGCCATGCGTGATTATGTTCCTATAGATGAACGTGCAAATTAAAAAAAGAAATCAATAAAGCTTCAGTTTACTGAAGCTTTATTGAAAATAATCCAAAAATATCCTTTGAGAATTTTTATAAAACGTGATTTTAAAACTCTTTCTACAGAGGTAACATCATCATAAAAATTTACTAAAAAATTCTAAGTTTTAAATTGAGAATACTCTTCTGCAAGTTAGCCAAACATTTAGCAAAAAGAAATTGAAAATTTTACCTTATAATTCTCATTATCTTTAATGGAAGTGTATTTCCTGTCATTCCCTCATGTTTAAAAACCTTATTACATATTAAAATCTAGCAATGTAAGAATTTTACTTTCTATCTTCTCCAGATAAAATTGCAAAAGACTTACATTAAGTGCTTCTTTAAAATGCCAAAAACTTCTTATCCCTTTTCAAGTAGATTAGAATAAAAATACTTTACATTTTATCCTGTTAAGAGCTGAAATTTTCTTTGTATTTAAGTTAATATTTTTCCTTTTAAATCTAACTTATTGATTTTTAAATAAAAATATTAAAAATCATCATATAATCAACAAGAGGTGTACTTCTTTCCTGTATTTTTTATTCCCATACTTGATAAAAATAAATCATTTTTTTGATAATGATATCCAGCATAATGATAGCAAAATGAACACAGATAAATTTTTTACATTGCTCCAAAAGAGCTTACAGATTATAAAAATGCATGATGGTTTCATATTTGCCAGCTTATCTAATAGGAGAACATAATGAAGTTATTAGCAGGAGCTCTTATAATAAGCGCAACACTGTTTACCCTATCGGCCAATTCTCAAACGCTGAAAATTGCAAGCGATGCCTCTTATCCGCCATTTAGTTATATTGACTCAAATAACGAACTTCAAGGGTTTGATATTGATATATCTTATGCGCTTTGTAAAAAAATGAATGTTGAATGTACTATTGTCACACAAGACTTCGAGGGGATGATTCCTGGTCTTCTTGCCAAAAAATACGATGCTATCGTTTCTTCCCTTTCTCCTACAAAAGAGCGCTTACAAAAAATTGATTTTACAGATCCTTACTACAATACTGTACTCGCTGTTATCGTTACCAAAAATTCGGGAATTAAAGAAATCTCAACACAAAACTTTAGAGGTAAAAATCTTGGAGTACAATCGAATACAACACAAGCTGCATATGCGGAAGATCATTATGCCTCTGAAGGAGTGAATATCAAACTTTATCCTACAGCAATAGAAGCTAATCGTGATCTTTTAAGCCATCGGCTTGATATCATTATCTTTGATAAATTAAAAGCATTAAATTGGCTTGAAAATGAAGGAAAAGATTGCTGTATCCTCCTAGGAACTCTAGAAGAAACAAAATTTCCTGTTGCAATTGCACTCCGTCAAAATAATAACGATCTTAAAAACAGTTTTAATAAAGCAATAGAAGAAATCCGCGCCGATGGAACCTATGAAAAAATTATGAAAAAATATTTTACTTTCAATATCGATTAGATATCACTATGAATTAAAATTCAGTCTTTATATTTAAGGAGTATTTTTTAACTCTTTATTGGACATGCAAAGATAATTGGAAATTCGGCAGTTTTATAAGAAAATTTACATTTATCAAAATAGTTTTTAATTGTTCCTCGATATCTAAACATTTTATAGAATATAATGACAACAATAAGGTTGTATTTTTATCGTATCAAAATCTAATTTTTTCTTTATGTTCAAATTGAATAGCCTTACTTTCAAGAAAAATCCTTAGTTTTTACTCATGAAATGATTCAAATCTATCATTTCGTGAAAATTAAGTTATCATACAAGCAATAAGATATTTATTCTTTTTTTATCAATAAAAAAGATAATTTTTTTGATAATAATGTCCAACATAATGATCTAAAATAAACATCAATAAATTTTTGAATTGCTCCCAAAAAGCTTACAGATTATAAAAACATAGTGATTTCATATTTGCCCGCTTATCCAATAGGAGAACATCATGAAACTATTAGCAGGAGCTCTTATAATAAGCGCCGCACTATTCACCCAATTGGCTGATGCGAAAACATTAAAAATTGCGAGTGAAGGCACCTACCCTCCCTTTAGTTATATTGACTCAAATAATAAATTGCAGGGACTTGATATTGATATATCTTATGCACTTTGTAAAAAAATGAATGTTGAGTGTACTGTTGTCACACAAGACTTCGAGGGAATGATTCCTGGACTTATTGCAAAAAAATATGATGCTATCATTGCCTCCCTCTCTCTCACACAAGAGCGCTTACAAAAAATTGACTTCACAGATCCTTACTACGATACAGCACTGGCTGTTATTGTTACCAAAGCTTCGGGAATTAAAGAAATCTCAACACAAGACTTTAGAGGTAAAAATCTTGGTGTACAATCAAATACAACACAAGCTTTCTATGCAGAAGATCATTATGCTTCTGAAGAGGTGAAAATTAAACTCTACCCTTCCACAATAGAAGTGAATCGTGACCTTTTAAATCATCGACTTGATGTGATTATTGTTGATAAATTACAAGCATTAAATTGGCTTAAAAATGAAGGAAAAGATTGCTGTCTCCTCCTTGGAACTCTAGAAGAAACAAAATTTCCTGTTGCAATTGCACTGCGTCAAAATAATAATGATCTTAAAAATAAGTTCAATAAGGCGCTAAAAGAAATCCGTTTAGATGGAACTTATGAGAAAATTATGAGAAAATATTTTACAAGTGATATCTATTAAATATCAATATGATGTTTAAATGAAACCCGCTAGTTATTTCTAAAAAATATTATCTAACTCTTTCATGAGGAACACAAGAATGATTGAAAATTTAGCATTGCTATCATTTAGCAATGGTGGATGGGGAGCGGTTATACTTTCTAGTGCAGGAATGACATTGTCATTGGCATTATGTTGTGGACTTCTAGGACTTCCTCTAGGTCTTCTAAATGCAGTGATGATTCGATCCAATATTAAGATGGCCAAAGCGATGGCACGCCTCTTTTCAACGGTATTTCGTGGACTACCAGAGCTTTTAACTTTGTTTTTAGTTTACTACGGGTTACAAAGCCTTATTCAAAATGTCTTTGACTATTTTAATTTTGAAATCATGTTCAGTATCAATGCTTTTGTTGCTGGTGTTCTTGCGCTTAGTATGGTTCTTGCAGCTTTTTCTTGTGAAGTTTGGCTTGGAGCATTTAATATTTTTGATAAAGGCCAATATGAAGCGGCTAAAGCTTTAGGCCTTTCACGGTCAACCACATTTTTTCGTATTGTCTTTCCTCAGCTCATCCGAAATGCCTTGCCAGGACTTTCTAATAATTGGCTTACTTTACTGAAAGATACATCCCTTGTTTCAACCATCGCACTTGTTGACCTCATGCGACAAACGAACTTAGCTGTCGCTGCTACCAATAAACCCATGCTATTTTATCTTGTAGCATGCTTACTCTATTTGTTATTTTCAGCGGTTTTTACTGCAATCTTACGCCATTTGGAAACATACACTCAAATAGGCGATAAAAAGGTGCTACGTCAATGATTCCTGAGTGGCTTTATTTCCTTTTCAATCCTGATCTTTTAAGCCATTATGGACCAAAATTTATTAATGGCTTTATTGTTACTGTTGAGCTTGTTTCTATTTCTTGTTCTCTTGGTTTTTTTCTTGGTATGCTTATCGCTTTTGCACGTTTATCAAAAAATACATTTTTACAGTATTGTGCAAATACTTATGTCTATTTTTTCCGTGGCTCTCCTTTATTAGCTCAACTCTTCCTTTTTTATTATGGACTTGGTTCAATGAATGACTTCTGGCAGAAGGTTGGTTTGTGGTGGTTTTTTCAAAACGCGTGGTATTGTTGTCTTTTTATTTTTACTCTCAATTCTGCTGCCTATCAATCTGAGATCTTTAAAGGAAGTTTTCTATCCGTAACAACTGGGCAACGTGAAGCATCAAAAGCTTTAGGTCTAAGTAACTCTGTCACATTTTTTAGAGTTATTCTTCCACAAGCAATGATTGTAGCATTACGCCCCCTAGGAAATGAGTTGATTTTAATGATTAAATCCAGTGCTCTTGCCTCACTTATTACTGTTTATGATTTAATGGGGGTTGCTAAACTCACTTATTCACGGACTTTCGATTTTCAAGTTTACGTTTGGGCTGCTCTTATCTATCTCTTTATCGTTGAACTCATTCATCGTTTTATTGTTTTTATCGAACAGCGCCTCACTCGATATTTACGGTAAATAAAATGATCATAAAAAACTTTACAAACAAAAATATTAAATTAATCAAGTTATTCATCAATGAAAGAATAAAATAAGATGAATTTGAAAAATAATAAATCGATCTCTCCCTGTAAAAACCCTGTGATCTCTATTCGAAATCTAAATAAATGGTATGGAAACTTTCAGGTCCTACATGATATCAACTTTAATGTTCAAGCTGGTGAACATATCGTTATTTGTGGACCATCGGGATCAGGAAAATCAACGTTAATCCGTTGTATTAATCAATTAGAACAAGCACAAAAAGGTTCAATCTGTATCCATAATGTTGATATCCATACCGCTCCTATACAACAGCAAAAAAATGTTCTTCGTAAGATAGGAATGGTCTTTCAGAATTTTAATTTATTTCCCCACATGAGCGTTATACAAAATTGTATTTTAGCACCTATGACAGTTCAAGGACTTTCCAAACAACAAGCACAAGAACGGGCAATTCGTTACTTAACGCATGTTGGTATTGAAAAACACTGTGAAAAATATCCTTTACAACTTTCTGGTGGGCAACAGCAACGTGTTGCGATTGCCCGTGCACTTTGTATGGAACCTGAAGTCATGCTTTTTGATGAACCAACCTCTGCTCTTGATCCAGAAAGTGTGGGAGAAGTTTTAGACGTGATGGCTCGATTGGCCGATACAGGGATCACAATGCTTTGTGTTACCCATGAAATGGGCTTCGCACGTAAAGTCTCAGAAAGAATACTCTTTCTAGAAAATGGAAAAATTATTGAAGATACAGCCTCTGAAGAATTTTTTACTAATCCTAAAAGCCAACGTGCTTGTAATTTTCTTGCTAAAATTAAATATTAATTATTAACATATTGCTTTATTTATACAATTTTATTCCTGCTTTTTAAAAGAGTGATAATTGTTTGTGCGCCAACAACCCCCGATGGTACTTCAGTTTTCATTTTCTGTTCTACCATCTCAAAGGCATCGAGTTGTGCCTGTCGTATTAAAGGATTAAACAAAAGTTGTTCTACTTGTCTTGCTAACATGCCTGGGCGTAGAAATTCATCAAAATATTCCGGTACAATAGGCTTATCAGAAATAATATTGGGAAGAGCTGCACTCCATAAAATTATTTTAGGGAAAATAAAGAATTTAGAAAAACGATCAAGTTTATAGCAAAGGACCGTTGGAATTTTAGCTAATGCTAATTCAAGTGAAACCGTTCCAGATGCTGCAAGTGCAACATCTGCTTGTGCAAAAGCACGCCATTTTGCATCTTCACCAACTACAATTTCCACTTTGCTTTTCCAGCCTTGTACAAAATCACGAATTTTATCCGCTAAACGTGGTAAGGTTGGTAAAATAATACGTAAATGAGGAATACGTTTTACAAGAATCTCTACTGTTTCTCGAAAAATAGGCATTAAAGAACGAATTTCTAAATTGCGTGATCCTGGTAAAATAACTAATGTAGGCGATGATGTTTGTGTATCGATCAAATTTCTTTGTTCTAATTGGCATTTTTTTTCTGACTGAACTATCAAAAGGGAAGGATATGTCAAAAGACGATGTCCAACATAAGTCGTGGGAGGACCACCCAAATCTTGCATAATCTTTTCTTCAAAAGGAAAAACCGCTAAAACATGGTCAACAAACTTGCGCATAGCTTTAGCGCGCTCTGGGCGCCATGCCCAAACGGTTGGTGCAACATATTTAATGATAGGAATAGAAGGCGCTAAAACGCGCACCTTTTTTGCAACACGATGCGTGAAATCAGGACTATCAATAATAATGAGGCAATCAGGTTGTTCTTGTGCAATAAATTTGGATAAATTGCGAATATGTAGCAACAATAATGGTAGTTTTTTCAATACCTCCTTTAAACCTATTAAAGCAATATCATGGGAATCAAAAAAGCTTTTTAAACCTAATGCCTTTAAATGCCTCCCCCCAACACCAATCAAATGAATATTGCATCCTGTTTGTTGTGATAAACAAGAAATTAAATCGGACGCAAGTAAATCACCAGATTCCTCCCCTGAAACCACAGCAATCTTTAAAAAACAATTATTCATGACCAAACTTTTCAAATGTCTCTATAAATAGAGAATATTTGTTGGCTTTTTCTATTGTTGTTTTCACCGATAATATTAGACTTCTATTTGCCTCCACCGCAACACCAGATAAACCACTCTTTGCAATATTCATTATTGTCGCGGGCCCAATTGATGGTAAATCAACGCGATTATCCTGTTGTGGTTTTGCACATTTTACAAGAACGCCACCTTTAAGGGGAATTTGCCCTCTTTCTCGCATTTCACAAACACGCCACAACATATTATCAGTTCCCTCAGCGCCCTCCAGTGCAACCACCCTTCCTTGGACAACGACAACGGCTTGCCCGATATCTAATTGACCTAACAGCTTTGCTGCTTCTGCTGCTAAAAAAATATCTTTTTTTTCTTTTCGCGTAGCACGCCGCACTGTTAAATCAAACTCTACGGGAGCTAAAAGATCTGCGACTATCTCGTGAGCACCAACAACACGAAAACCATACGTTTCAATAATCCGTATAAAAGCTTTTAATAACGCATCATCCCCTCTCTTCAAAGCTCCGATTAACTTAGGGAGAGCTAAAAATGTTGTCCAGTCCAGTCGCAATTGTTTAAGAAGTGGGCGCTTTTTCACACCACCTGCCAAAACAACATTATAAACTCCAGCCTCTTTTAAGATTTTAACGAGTCGCGCTAACTCCACAATTGATAGCTCGCAATGCTCATAGCGATAAAGAACAGAATCTGCCTCACCACGCAAAAGAACAAGAAAAGGATTCTCTCCATTCTTCTCAAGAGCCTGCGCAACAGTAATCGGTAGAACACCATTTCCTGCTATAATAGCAGTACGGCCGGAAAGAAAACTTCTGGCTCCCCACATAGGCATTTTTAATCCTTACGTTCTTTTACTCTATCACCTTCAAATTTTGGTGTACAATAAAAACGTTTTCCTTCTTCCTTAATAAAATTAACTATATCAAGAACAGACTGAGAAGAAGAATAGAAAGAAGCAACATCACTGACACGCTCTTTAAATGGTTTGCTATGATCAAAAAGCATAGCAACCGCATGACGGAGTGCATGAATATCTTGACGCTCAAGTCCTGCACGCTTCATGCCGATAATATTGAGGCCAGCAAGTTTTGCCTGTACCCCAACAGCTGTTCCATAGGGAATGAGATCACCAACCAATGCCGATACACCACCAATAAATGCATGATGCCCAACACGAACAAATTGATGCACAGCAGCACCCCCACCAATAATCACATAATCACCAATAATAACATGACCAGCTATCATCACATTATTTGCGAATGTTACATGATTCCCTACATGACAATCATGAGCAATATGCGCATAACAAAAAAATTGGCAATTATCACCAACAACTGTCATTCCTACACTCGAATCGGAACCCCTATGCATTGTTACGCCTTCACGAATCGTGCAGTTTTCACCAATCGAAAGAGTCGTAGCCCCTCCCTTATGTTTATTATTTTGCGGATCTGCTCCCAAAACTGCATGAGAAAATACTTTACTCTTGGCTCCTAACGTTGTCTTCCCCATTATCACAACATGACTCATCAAACTGCATCCATCACCAATAACAGCATCTGAACTAATATGACAAAACGGTCCAACTTGTACATTCTCACCAAGCTGCGCTCCATTCTCCACAAGAGCAGTTGGATGGATTTTCGTACCGGACATTTTTAAATTCCCATCAAATATCTTTTATTCTTGTTCGACAATCATCGCAGCAATTTCTGCTTCAGCGACGCGGACATCTTCTACTTTTGCAACGCACGAAAAACGTCTCATACCAGATCTTTTTTTCAAGAGCTGAACATGAATCTTGAGCTGATCACCAGGCATAACCGGCTTACGAAATTTCGCATTATCAACCGTCATAAGGTAAACTAAATTTGTTTGCTTATTGCCTAAATTTAAAAGTGCTATTGCTCCTGCCGTTTGTGCCATAGCTTCTAAAATCAAAACTCCAGGCATAACAGGCTTCGCGGGAAAATGTCCCGTAAAATGCGGCTCATTAATCGTTATATTTTTAATACCAATCGCTTCTTGCTCACCATCAATATCAACGATACGATCAATTAATAAAAATGGATAACGGTGCGGTAATATTGATAATAGTTTTTCAATATCGACAGCCTCTAAGTTTTTAGTCTTTTCACTGCTGATCATATCAGCGTTTCTCCTTTTTAACTTTTCCCATACTGCGCAATGTCGCTACTTCACGAAACCATTGTTTAAATGGTCGCGCTGGACTACCTCCCCATTTTTCGCCATCCGGAATGTCATTCATAACACCACTACGAGCAGCAATCTGAACACATTTACCTATTATGATGTGATCGGCTACTCCAACACCTCCGCCAAGCTGAGACATATCCCCTATCGATGTACTTCCCGCAATGCCACATTGAGCGGCAATAAGACAATAGCGGCCGATTTTTACATTGTGGGCAATTTGTACAAGATTATCAATCTTGCTTCCTTTACCAATAACAGTATCTTGAAATGTCCCACGATCAATTGTCGTGTTCGCACCAACTTCTACACCATCCTCAATAATAACGCGACCCAACTGTGGAACTTTCTCGATTCCAGAAATGCCCCCAACATAACCAAAACCATCTTGCCCAATGCAAACACCAGGATAAAGCTGAACCTTATCACCTATTATAGAACACTGAACTGTTACCTTAGGAGCAATATAGCAGTCACATCCAATACGGCAATTTTCACCGATAACAGCTGTGGATGAAATAAGAGTTCCTGCACCAATCTCAACATTTCTACCAATAACAGCTCCCGCTTCAATACACACATCATGTGCTAACTTAGCCGTTGGATGAATATGCGCATGCGATGAAATCCCCTTCGATCCTAACCAAGGCATTGGCTTGACAGAATCTGGAAACAAAATACGACCAATCTGAGCAAAGTCACGCTGTGGTGTGGATGTTACCAAAATTGCCATAGTTTCGGGAACTTTAAAAACAATCTCATTCGTACAAAAAACAGCAACAGCGGAACTGTCCAGTAAAGCATCAGAAAACTTCCGATGCTCTACAAAAACAAGAGAACCTTCCACAGCACTCTCAAGTGAAGAAAGAGTATTGATAACTTTATGAGAAAACTCTGGATTAAGAAGCTTTGCACCCGTCAACTCAGCAACATTTGCAACTGTCAATTGCCGGGACGGCGTAAAAAAAAATGTATCCGCCATCAAAACACTTTCTCTCCCAGCTTAAGCTATTCTCTTCAAGTTTTTCCTTCTTAAAATCGCTCAAATCAGAACTTCGTAGAAATACCAAAATTCAATTGTTGCAAACGATCACCTTCCTGCTTCGTTATTGGCCAAGCATAATCAAAACGCAAAGGACCAAACGGAGAATCCCACATCAAACTCACACCTGCAGATGAACGCCAAGCACTTTTGGTATTGGTAACAGACGGTTCACCCTTAAAAACGGCTTTATAATTATTGCCATAAAGCGTGGCAATATCCGCAAATAAAGCACCGCGCAACCCGAACCCTTCAGGCACAACAGGGATAGGAAACTGTACTTCAGCAGTCGCATTCATATATGTTGTTCCCCCCAAGAAATAAACCTCACCCTTACTGGAAACCTGACGCGGACCTATTCCATTATATTTGAACCCTCGAATCATATCAGTATTCGCTTTAAACATATCGAAAATACGAACACCATCTCGGCCCATTCCGTGGATATAACCACCCCCAAAGGAAAGCAAACCAACAATATCCTTCTGGTCAGAAAGAGTCTTGTACATCATCGCCTTACCCGTGGTCTTCAAGAACTTTGCACTTCCACCAAGCCCTGCATATTCCTGAAGAAGATGCACGTACCACCCATCATGGGGGGATCTCATATCATCAATCGTATTATAGGTGAAACCATAACTAATTGATGAACGTTTCCAAGGGCTTTGTTTTGCAGCTTGAACAATCGCACCAGAATATTTCCCATATAATTCTATTACATCACTCTCTTTGTCAAAATCGTACTCTCCGCCAAAATCATATTCTTCCTGTACATAAGAATAAGCTACATTAGCAGATAATTGATTATTAATAGGTAATGAAAACCGTAGCGATCCACCTGTCTGTCGTACATCATAGGCCTTATCAGCACGATAAGTACTACGAAAAACATCAACGCCAGCAGATAAACGATACCCTAAGAAATAAGGATCAACAAATGATAAATTATAATTACGAGATTTTTCTTGCCCCGCACCTAATCCTAAACGAACATATTGACCACGTCCCCCAAGATTACGTTCAGTAACAGAAACTTCAAGTGACATACCAGGACTTGTTCCCCCTGTTGTATACCCTCCAGAAAGAGAGAGGTCTCCTGTTGAAGCTTCAACGACATCTATTACCAAAATAACTTGGTCAGATTGATCTGTGGGAACCATTGAAATATTAACGGCTTTGAAGAAACCTAAACTTTCTAGACGACGTTTTGCCCGCTGTAATAAAGTTTGATTGTAAGCATCCCCTTCGTTTAAATCAATCTCACGGCGAATGACGTAATCACGCGTTTTCTCATTGCCACGTATATCAATACGCTGAATATAAGCACGTGTACCCTGTTCAATATTATATAAAATTGAAATTGTATGATTTGCTAAATTACGATTTCCCCGCGGCTCAACTTTAGCAAAAGCATATCCCGAATCAGCAACCTTGTTATTAATA
Source organism: Bartonella sp. MF74HXZ (assembly GCF_042194445.1). Lineage (NCBI taxonomy): Bacteria > Pseudomonadati > Pseudomonadota > Alphaproteobacteria > Hyphomicrobiales > Bartonellaceae > Bartonella > Bartonella sp. MF74HXZ. The sequence continues at coordinate 100,739 of NZ_JBHIMW010000007.1, forward strand.
ATTGCAACAGACTGTTCAATATCTTCTGCACTATAAACATCACCTGGCTGGGTTTTAAGCCCCCTTTTCACAGATTGAACGTCAATTCCATCAACATCACTTTCAACCTGAATATCACTAATTTTATAGCGCACACCCTCATCAAGAACGAAAGAAATTTTATATGTATTGCTTGCTGCATCAAAAGTCGCTTTAGAAGAGACTACACGAAAATCTGCATAACCACGATTATAATAAAAGCGACGTAAAGCCTCTTCATCAGCAGCGAGACGCTCTTCACTGTAAACATCACCTCCCAACAACTTCGAAAAAATTCCTGAAGTTTTTGTTGAAATCACATCACGCAAACGGCGACTTCCAAAGACACTATTCCCCTTAAAAGTGATATCACCAATCTTTGTTTTTTGCCCTTCAACAACATTAAATACTACATTAACTCGCCCTTTTCCAAGGTTAATCGTTTGAACGTTGACAGTGATATTATTACGACCAAGCGTTTTATAAGCTTCACGAATTGTATTTATATCAGCAGAAAGCTTAGCAGAATTAAAAGGCTCATTCGGTTTTAAAGAAATAAACCGCTTAAGATCTGGGTCTTTAAAAGATTTATTTCCCTGAAACAATATCTGATTGACAACCTCATATTCTTTTACGAATACAACCAATTTATCACCTACCGGATTTATTTTAACATCATAAAATAAACCCAATTCGAAAAGATTCTTCACAGCATTATCAACATCAGCACTGGAAACCCCTTGTCCAGCCTTAATCCCCATATTGTCTCGAATCGCCTGAGAACTTACAAACTTATTCCCACGAACCTCAATAGAACGGACTACAGATGCTTGTATTTCTCCAACCGCAGCAATTGACATAAAAACCGTTGCTGGGGCAATCATCCCCATTTTTAACACCAATACAGATGCTGCATTTAAAAACTTTGAATTTGTAGTCATTGGCTTTTTTACCTTACTCTTGTTCCTTGGACATGATGCCTTAAAAAGCTAACTGCCATAACAACCTTTTTACAGCGAGACTTTTCATTCCTTAATTACTCATTATAATGTACGACGCCACAACATTTTGCAGACATGGTAAACAACCTTCAATTTGTTTTCGCTATTATTACTCAATTTATAAAGCGTTTTCCATAATTTAATTAGCTAAACCAACAAAAATAATCGTTAAAAAAGACAAAGATCATAAAAAGGAGAAGAATGGAAAAACCTAAACGAAAAATAATTCCCTGGATTTTAGCAGATATTTCCCTCCCAGTAATGACCTCAATGACATGCAATAAAAGATGCCCACCATCAAGCGGTAGAATCGGAAAAAGGTTAATAAGCCCAACACTTATTGAAAGAAAAGCTGCCAAATTCAACAAAGAGACAAAACCTGTCTCGCTCACTTTCCAAGCAATTTTAACGGTTTTAGAAGGTCCACTTAGCCGACAACGGTCCTCTTTTCCTCCTATTAAACGACTCATAAAAAGAACGGTTTGAGTGACGATAAACACAGTACGGTCTGAGGCTTCTCTTACAGCTGTTACAAAACCATAGCGAATATGTTTTATATAAGTTGGATCTAAATGTGCAGGATTATTTAAATCAATAGGAACACCTACACCTATCATAGCACTTCGTGTTCGATTACCAAATCCATCATCTCGCTCAACGATTTTCGGAGTAATCACCGTTGTAAAGAATCGCCCCATGCGTTCTATTTTAAACTCTATGGGTTCTCTTCCGTGAAAAGCCACATAATTCATCAAATCTTCAAAACTTTCAACCCGTCGTCCATCCATTTCAACAAAACGATCACCTAACTCCAAACCAGACTGAAGAGCAGGGCTATCTTTTACCAAAGAACCAACAACGGGCTCAATGGCTACACGACCATAGATAAAGAAAAAAAATGTTAGAATAACAACAGTAAAAAGGGCATTGAAAAAAGGACCGGCAAAAACAGTTGCTGCTTTTTTCCAAGCATGCGCACTAGCAAATGAACCGTCAACAATCAGAGATGATTGGGATGATACCGTATCATTTTTTCCCTCATCCCCAACAAACTTTACATACCCTCCTACGGGGATAAGTGCTAAGCGCCACTTCGTGCCATGCTTATCTGTATAACTCGCTATTTCTGGCCCAAATCCAAGCGAAAAAACTAACGCCTTAATACCACACCACCGACCAATGAGATAATGCCCAAACTCGTGCACAAAAATGATAATCATAATGATGAAAAGAATACTCAAACTTCTTAAAAGAAAATCACCCATAGTGACGATATAACTTAAAAGTCCCAAACTACCTTCTCCCAATTAGATCATACTAAAAAGATTAAAAGGTGCATCCATATCAGACATAAATGAACCAATTAAATAAAGAAGAAAAGCTGCCCCTACCAATCCATCTATACGATCCATAAAACCACCATGTCCAGGCAATAAAGAACTAGAATCTTTAACAGAAAACCGTCTTTTGAGCCATGATTGCCCTAAATCACTCAATTGTGAAACAATTGACAAAACAAGTGTAAGGAGTGGCACAAAAAAACTTGCTAAATTTATATCAAAAAATCCAAAAGCAACCCATATACCACCGAAAACTCCGACAAATGTACCACCAAGTGCTCCTGACCATGTTTTATTAGGAGAAAATTGTGGTGCTAATTTAGGTCCCCCTAATGCACGTCCGATAAAATACCCACCAATATCTGTTCCCCACACTATCGTAAATAAGAAAATAACAACTTGGAACCCCAACATTTCATGATCCCGTAGAAAGCATAAAGCAACAACAGGAAAAGATGCATATAAAAAACCACAAAAAACCCAACCACTCTTTTTTATAGATATAATAGCCAACACCGCAGCCAAAACGATTAAAACACAAAAAATCAATGAAGCAGATACACTCAACACTAAAAAAAAGCCAAAGATCAAATAAAAGGTACTTGCTAATATTTTTTGTAAAATACACCATTTCTCTTTAGTAATACTCATCCACTCATAAAGAACAAAACCGCCAATACACCATACAAATAAAAAAAAGGAGATTCCTCCCAACCATGTTAGATACAATGCAATAAAACCAAACACAAAAGCTGTCAGAACACGATAAACCAAATTAGACAAAACAACATCCAAACAATAAAAATAGAAAATACAAGCTCTAAAATTGACGTAAGAAAAACCTCCCTACGCAATATTTTTATTTCATACTTGTATAAATTTCCCTTATAATTTATCATAAACAATTCAGTTTACCAAGATAGCGCTTATGAGACAAATAATCAATGAAAACAGCTTCGAAAATCTCCGTCAAGATTGATCCTAAAGTATTTTTTTAATATTTTCTCAAATATAAAATGAAAAAGCAGCTACCTATGCCCCATATAAATTCACTAATATAGGTTTCATATAAAAACACTTCTCTATCAAATATTCGTCGTAAAAAAACGAATTACACCATATAGCATCTGCTTCATCGATTATACTCACATGTTTTATAATGGAAAATAAGAGAAAGGTTAGGCTTGTTTTTTTGTGTTATATTCTTTCCCCAACCCTCATCTTAGAATATTTAAATAATTTCTAAGAATGCTTTCATTATGCTGTTTAACAAAGACATGCTAAACTGAAAGCCCTCACCATGCTGCTCAATAGCGTCTTCCAGCAAAGGACATGATTCACCACGCAGATTAAAAAATTAAAACATCTGCCCTTTCAAATCAATCTCTCCCATATCAAAATGATAAAACACCTTCCTGCATCACACCTTGTTATCACAGAGCACACCACTTCCCTTATCTATAGAAACAATTTACAGGCTGGAAGTAAACATCCTTTTCTAACAACAAAATCGTCTTAAACGTGCATAATTTCAGATTCTTTTACGGCTAAAATTTTATCAATATCAGCAATCGTTTCATCTGTGAGTTTTTGAACTTTTTCAGACAAACTATGGGCTTCATCTTGTCCAATTTCACCATCTTTTTCTAACTTTTTCAAATTGTCCATACCATCCCGACGAACATGACGTGTAGCAACACGCGCTTGCTCTGCATAGTGATGTGCAATTTTTACAAGTTCTTTACGGCGCTCTTCATTCAACTCAGGCAAAGGAATACGTAAATTCGTACCATCAGTTATGGGATTTAAACCAAGACCAGAATCGCGAATAGCGCGCTCTACAGCTCCTACCATCGTTTTATCCCATACAGAAACAGAAAGCATCCGAGGTTCGGGAACAGAAATATTAGCAACCTGATTTATATGCACAACAGAACCATAAGATTCAACGGTCAACGGCTCTAATAAACTGGCCGATGCACGTCCAGTCCGCAAACCACCTAATTCATGTTTAAAAGCCGTAATAGCACCATCCATGCGACGTTTCAGATCATCCATAATTGATGTAACATTCATATTTCTGTCTCCTTCAATTGTCCTTTGAAGCTTACCCTTATTCCGATACTATTGTAAAGCGTCCTGTTCCATTCAAGACCTTAGCCAAACCGCCTTTTTCATGAATGGAATACACAATAATCGGTACATTGTTCTCACGTGCTAAAGTGACCGCCGTTGAATCCATAACAGATAATCCCCATTGTAACACTTCAACATGTGTTAATTGGTCAAAACGCTTAGCCGTAGGGTCTATCTTTGGATCTGCTGAATAAATACCATCAACTTGTGTTCCTTTAAGAAGGACATCCGCACCAATCTCAGCTGCACGCAAAGTAGCAGCAGAATCAGTGGTAAAAAATGGATTTCCTGTACCGCCCGCAAAAATAACAACTTTTCCCTGATTCATATAAGCTATTGCTTTACGCTGCGAAAAACTTTCACAAATTTGTGGCATAGCAATCGCAGAGAGTACAACAGTTTCAACCCCTAATTTTGTCAAAGATGTTCGCAATGCTAAAGAGTTGATAGCAGTTGCAAGCATTCCCATATGATCACCTGTCACTCGGTCTCCACCATGTGAAGCAACAGCAACGCCACGAAAAATATTTCCCCCACCGATAACAACCGCAACTTCTATCCCCATTGTGCGCACTTCTGCAATATCAGCGGCAATACGATCTACAACAGAAACATCAATGCCAAAACTTTGCCCCCCCATAAGAGCTTCACCAGAAGCCTTTAAAAGAATACGTTTATACGGAAGTGCTAATGCCATTAATAATCTCCCCAAAAGCACATTTACTTTTTGCTTTTGACATCACGAAGGGCACCACTTTTTTCACGTGACGCCCTCTCAACAATTACATCATCCCCATCAGAGATTCTACAACCAACGATATGACTTTAAATCTCTAATCAAGAGTTTGCAATAACTAGCCTTTTACAGCAGCAGCAACCTCTGCAGCAAAATCAGACTCCTCTTTTTCCACACCTTCACCCAATGCAAAACGAATAAAGCCTGTAATTTTTGCTGGTGCGCCAATTGATTTTTCAGCATCCTTTAAAGCTGCCTCAACAGTCATATCAGGATTCATAACGAAAGCTTGAGAAAGCAAAACAACCTCTTCAAAAAACTTACGCATACGTCCTTCTACCATTTTTTCAATGATATTTTCAGGCTTTCCAGATTGACGTGCTTGATCTGAAAAAATTGCTTTTTCACGTTCAACAGCAGCAGCATCAACATCTTGTGCTGTAAGCGCTAAGGGATTGGTTGCTGCAATATGCATCGCAACCTGCCGACCAAAAGCAAGAGCAGCCTCTTTATTTCCTGTTGTTTCAATTGCAACCAAAACACCAAGCTTACCAAGACCATCAGCTACACTATTGTGTATATAAGTCGCAACAACACCATTCTCAACAGACAATTTAGCGGAACGACGAAATGTCATATTTTCGCCAATTGTACCAATTGCATCTTTAATCGTAAGCTCTACAGTCTTCTCAGAACCTGGATAAAGAGAAACAGAAACAGATTCAACATCACCTGGCGTATCTAAAGCAGCAGTTGCTACATTGCGCACGATATCTTGGAATCCGGCATTGCGTGCAACAAAATCTGTTTCAGAATTAATCTCAACCAAAACCGCATTTAAATCTTTTGATACGACTCCGATTAATCCTTCAGCCGCTGTACGACCGGCCTTTTTATCTGCTTTAGCTATTCCTTTTTTACGAAGCCAATCAACAGCAGCTTCCATATCACCACTGGTTTCAGCTAGAGCGGCTTTACAGTCCATCATACCAGCGCCAGATAGTTCTCGAAGTTCTTTTACTTGTGCAGCAGTAATGCTCATATTTGCCTCTTTATTTTGTAATAGTGAAAGCGTGCAAAACTCTTCTGCACGCCTATAACTTCTTCTTTAGACAATAAAAGTACCTTAATTAGGCGTTTTATATTATTCAGAAACTTCTGAAACCGCATTTTCTTCCAAAATAGGCTCCACAGGCGCATCAACTTGAGCTCCTAAATCGATACCCATTGCTCCTTGCTGGCGTGCAATACCATCAAGGGCGGCACGAGCAAAAAGATCGCAATAAAGAGAAATTGCACGTGAAGCATCATCATTACCTGGTATCGGATGCGTTACATCATCAGGATCGCAATTTGTATCAATAATAGCAATAACAGGAATGCCTAAACGTTTTGCTTCCTGAAGGGCAATATTTTCTTTATTCGTATCGATGACAAATATAAGATCTGGAACAGATCCCATATCTTTAATACCACCAAGCGCACGATTAAGCTTTTCACGGTCACGTTCAAGATTTAAACGTTCTTTTTTGGTAAAACCTTGCGCCTCAGCAGCAAGAATTTTGTCAAGCTTTCGCAAACGATGTATCGAATTGGAAATCGTTTTCCAGTTTGTGAGCATGCCGCCAAGCCAACGTGCATTAACGTAATACTGGGCAGAACGATTCGCCGCATCAGCGATAATGTCAGATGCTTGCCGTTTCGTACCAACAAAGAGAATACGACCACCACGCGCAACAGTATCTGAAACAAGTTTAAGCGCTTGGTGTAAAAGCGGAACGGTCTGAGCAAGGTCAATAATATGGATATTATTACGCTGACCATAAATATAGGGAGTCATTTTGGGATTCCAACGATGAGTCTGGTGACCAAAATGCACACCTGCTTCTAAAAGCTGGTGCATAGTAAAATCGGGTAGTGCCATAAATCTTATCCTTTCCGGTTCAACCTCCGCGGAAAAAGCAGGAAAACCTACTACCGGCGGATGCTTGCTAGAATTTTCTCACAAATTATTTGCAAACACCCAAACTCCGCGTGTGGAATAGCGCAAACATACTAATATTTGATTCTTTTTCAAGTCATTTTCTTTAATCATTTAATATTTGCATTTTCACATTGATTAAGATCTTTTCCAAGTTCCAAGAATTCGAGACTGTTCAATTTTGCACGCACTGAAAAAGTTCCATAATCTATATGAAGATCACGCATGATACCATTCTCATGTAAGAGAAAACTGCTACGATAAACCGGCAAACCATCTTTATTTTCTCCATCATCAAAATAAGAAATTGTAACAGGCCAATATTCGTCTTCATCCAATTTTCTCACTTTTTCCGTTTCGCTATCAGATAAAAGCGCCTTCTTTTCCCCTATGACGATACTTTCTTTTATAACTTTATCTGCTTTATTTGTCCCATCAAATACAGTAACATTGTAAAAATGATGCCCTGCTTTTGCATGGCGGATAATATTTTTTAGTTGCATCATTGGAAATTCAGCCATTGCGAGCTTATACTCTTTTTCCTTTGGCTTTTTTAAGGTAACTGTAATACCATCTTGAGTACGCTCCGCGACCCCCTCAGCACGATGCGCAACCTCTTCTCCCTCTTGATCTGTAATATTAAAACGAAATGTACGGCTGTCTCCTGTTTCATAACTCGTCGTCTGTTGATCCGTTAAACGTACCGGCATATCTTCAATGTGAACACGACTAATAAAACGAAAACGTGTGCTATAGCCTTGGCATGCCGAACCAGTAAGCTCGTAAACCATTCGCCCTGACATCGCAGAAATTGTCATGTCATGAGAAACGCTATCGAGATGAAAATCATAAATTGCTCGATGAGGCACAATAAAAATAGGCTCTTCAGCTCTCGCTGTACATAAAAAAACAATATATAAAATTATTATAAATAATGATCTAATCATTCCCAAATTCCAAACTTTATCCCCGTTGCATAACATCATACAATAAGGCAAAAAAGGCTAATTTCTCAATTAACCACACATTTCCTTAAATCAAAAAATAGATTATACAATGAATGTATTATAGAGCAGCTATGGAGTTTAAATTATGACCAATATGATTGAAAAAAACTTAGAGAAATTCGGAATCACTCTTCCTGAAGTAATCTCCCCCCTTGCCAATTACATCACCACTTCACAAAGTGGCAATCAACTCTTTATTTCTGGACAACTCCCTCTTATTAATGGAAAACCAATAGCCATCGGTAAAGTTGGTGCAACTGTGAATACCGAACAAGCCCAAAAAGCATCCGAAGCTTGCGCTCTCAATATTCTCGCTCAACTCCAAGCAACTCTAGGTGACTTAAATAAAATAAAACGTGTGGTAAAAATTACTGTTTTTGTGGCTGTAGATTCTCATTTTACCGATATTCCTTTTGTTGCCAATGGAGCTTCTAATTTATTCGTCAATATCCTTGGTGAAATTGGGAAACACGCCCGTTCTGCTATTGGTGTTGCCTCTCTTCCTATGGATGTTCCTGTAGAAGTTGAAGCCATCATAGAAATCTAAGCCTTCATTAAGACAGTGCACCATCCTAAATATAACTAAAGTCAAAATACTTCTTTGTCTTAAACTCTGATAAACTTTGTATTTTTTCGTTTTTAATTAAAATCTTAAACTTACAATAAAAGGAAATATTTGTATGAAACAAGCTTATGACAATAACAATATTTTTGCTAAATTGATTCGCAATGAAATCCCTTCTGTTCGTGTCTACGAAGATGATGATGTTATTGGATTTATGGATATCATGCCACAAGCACCAGGTCATACGCTGGTCATTCCTAAAAAAGGCTCTAGAAACTTACTTGATGCAGATACTGAAACATTATTTCCTGTTATTAAAGCTGTTCAAAAAATTGCAAATGCCGTCAAAAAAGCCTTTCAAGCAGATGGCATAACTGTCATGCAATTTAATGAAGCAGCTAGTCAACAAACCGTTTATCACCTCCATTTCCATATTATACCACGTATGGAGGGAATAGAACTTACCCCTCATAATAATATAATAACGCCTACAGAAATACTTGAAGAGAATGCAAAGAAAATCCGTGCAGCCTTATAACACACTCTTAAGTTGTTGTGCTTTTTTTTCCTACACGTTTTTTTGTAAAATTTTCCATTTTACTTTTCTTTGAACTTGCAGATATATCGGAAGATGAAATTTCTAACTGTAAGCTTTCTTTTTTGCCATTTGATTTTTGTGTCAATACGCGAACAATGCCACCGTTGCGTAACTTTCCAAATAAAATTTCATCAGCTAATGGCTTTTTAATATATTCTTGTATAACACGCCCTAATGGGCGTGCTCCCATCTGAGAATCGTATCCCTTATTGGAAAGCCATAAAGTTGCAGAAGGGCTTAATTCAAAACAAATTCCCCGATCAGCTAATTGTGCTTCAAGCTGAAAAATAAATTTTTGCACTATCTGATTGATGATTAAATGAGATAAAGGTGCAAACGGAATAATTGCATCTAACCGATTACGAAACTCTGGTGTAAATAACCGATTGATTGCTTCTATATCCTCACCATCACGATGTACTTTCCCAAATCCAATAGCTGATTTTGCCATATCTGAAGCACCAGCATTGGTTGTCATAATCAAAATAACATTGCGGAAATCAATTTTCTTACCATTATGGTCTGTTAATCTACCATAATCCATTACCTGCAATAAAATATTAAATAACTCTGGATGTGCTTTCTCAATCTCATCTAGCAATAGGACTGCGTGAGGCTTCTGATCAACAGCATCTGTAAGGAGACCTCCTTGATCAAACCCTATATAACCTGGAGGAGCTCCGATTAAACGTGCTACCGTATGCCGTTCCATATATTCTGACATATCAAAACGCAATAATTCAATGCCTAAAGATGATGCAAGCTGTTTTGCAACTTCAGTTTTTCCTACACCTGTTGGTCCTGAAAATAAGTAACTTCCTATTGGTTTATCCGGTTCGCGTAAACCTGCTCGCGCCAATTTTATGGATGAAACTAAGACGGAAATTGCCTGATCTTGCCCATAAACAACATGTTTGAGTTCTCTTTCAAGCTTACTCAGTATCTTCTGATCATTCCGAGAAACTGTTTTTGGTGGAATTCTTGCAATTGTAGCAACAGTGGCTTCAATTTCTTTAACACCTATACTCTTCTTGCGTTGTTTTTGTGGCAAAAGCTTTTGCGCTGCGCCACTTTCATCAATAATATCAATTGCTTTGTCAGGTAACCTACGGTCAATTATATAACGTGAAGATAATTCTACGGATGCCTTCATCGCCTGATCTGTATATTTAATCTGATGAAAATCTTCAAAGTAAGGCTTCATCCCCTGCAAAATCTTAATCGCATCTGTAACAGAAGGTTCATTAATATCAATCTTCTGAAAACGACGCTCTAAAGCACGATCTTGTTCAAAGAATTTGCGATATTCTCTGTAAGTCGTCGAACCAATACATCGCATAGTTCCAGAAGATAATACAGGTTTTAAAAGATTTGCTGCATCCATATTTCCCCCTAATGTCGCTCCTGCTCCAATTAAGGTATGAATTTCATCAATAAATAAAATAGCATCTGGATACAGCTCAAACTCTTTAATAACTTGCTTTAAGCGTTCTTCAAAGTCACCGCGATAACGTGTACCAGCAACAAGTCCCCCCATATCAAGAGAAAATATTGTTGCATTTGATAAAACTTCAGGCACTTGCCCATCAACAATGCGCTTTGCCAATCCCTCAATTATAGCGGTTTTCCCCACTCCAGGATCACCAACCAAAAGCGGATTGTTTTTTGACCTTCGACATAAAATCTGAATCATGCGTGAAATTTCTATTTCACGGCCAATTAATAAATCAATTTTTCCATTAAGTGCTTTACAATTGAGGTCAACACAATAATTCGTTAAAGCACTTGTTCCTCTTTCACCATTATCCGAAATCTGCTGATCTAATTGCTCTTCAAGTCCTTCAAGTAACATGGATAACCCATCATCACGTGTGATACCATGCGAAATAAAACGTACAGCATCATAGCGTGTCATTCCCATTTCTTGAAGAAAATATGCTGCATGGCTTTCACGTTCAGAAAAAATTGCAACAAGAACATTTGCCCCCGATACTTCATCTTTTCCAGCTGATTGTGCATGAATCACCGCACGTTGGATAACACGCTGGAAAAAAGCTGTAGGCTTCGTATCCTCATCAGCTCTAATCTGTTCATCTAACTCTGAGCGAAGATAATTGGTTAAGCGCTCTCGCAATTCCTCCACATCTACCTGGCAAGCCTGAATAACGGAATTTGCATCGGCATCATCTAACAGCGCAAGTAGAAGATGCTCTAATGTTGCGTATTCATGCCGTGCTTGAGTAGCAATTGTTAATGCACGATGCAAAACCTCTTCAAGACTAGGTGTAAAAGATGGCATAATTCCTCACTTCCATTCCATTACACATTGTAACGGATGTTCATTTTGACGCGCACATTCCCTCACTTGTAATATTTTCATTTCAGCGACTTCATAAGTATAAGTTCCACATTCTCCTATCCCACTGTGATGAACAGTTAACATTATTCGCGTTGCCTCTTCGAAACTTTTTTTAAAAAAGTTCTTCAAAACGAAAACAACAAAATCCATAGGTGTGTAATCATCATTAAGCAAAAAAACTCGACATAATTTAGGTTTTTCGAGTTTTGCTCTAGCCTTAGGCATTATAACCGCACCATGCCTAACTTCATCCCAATTCTTGCCCTTTTCATTATGCATAATATGAGCTATAGAGTTTATTATGAGCGTCTGTCCCATTATCGTTTTCCATGCAGTACATTTTTATTAATTTTAAGTTCTTTCATAACTATTGCAATACCTGTATGTATTAGAAAAAGATTCCCTCTATGGTTAGACTTCAATCACTCACTCATAAAACAACTTCTGTAAACAAATTAGTAATACCATTCGTCTAAACTGCATCAACAAATTACAGAAAAGGAAGCTTTATAGAAGTTTTTCAGGATAAATGGAGAAATAGGATACTGCAAGTGTATATTAATTATCAAAAAATTATGCGCTACTGTAAAACAATAGCAATTTCTTTTGTTGTGTTAGCTTTTTCTTACTGTTGGGCATCAGCCACACCTCAAGGAGCCTATCCTGATAAGTATGCGGCTATTGTTATAGATGCTACTACGGGAAAAACTCTATTTCAAGCCAATGCAACACTGAAACGTTATCCTGCTTCTTTAACAAAGATGATGACATTGTACTTACTCTTTGAAGCTATGCAGATGCGTCGTGTGACACCAAATACACCAATTCCTGTTTCACATTATGCAGCAATGCGTCCACCGACAAAAATTGGGTTTAAAGCAGGCCAAACAATTTCTGCAGAATCAGCAGCTAAAGCACTCATTACAAGATCCGCAAATGATGTTGCTGCTGCCATTGCAGAATATCTTGGAGGTAGTGAAAAAAAATTCGCTCAAATGATGACTATAAAAGCTCGTAAACTTGGCATGAAACATACACATTTCGCAAATGCTTCAGGACTTCCGGATGTGCACAATTATTCTACAGCACGAGATATAGCGACTTTGTCATTAGCTTTACGTAAACATTTTCCAAAACAATATAAATTGTTCAAAACAAAAAGTTTTAATTTCCGTGGGCATAAAATTAACAGCCACAATAAACTCGTTAAAATAATGAAAGGTGTCGATGGAATTAAAACAGGATACACACAAATGTCAGGTTCTAATTTAGCAACTTCAATGCGTCTTGATGGGCGCTCTGTTGTCGCTGTTGTTATGGGAGGGAAATCATCTACTGCACGTGACGAGCATATGGCTAGCCTATTGAATCAATATTTGCCTAAAGCAAGCCAAATGAAAAGTGGTGAACGTTTAATGGCTTCTGTACGCTATCACTTACCGACTGGCGCCAATACTCCTATACCGACCATTAAAGCTGATTCAAGTAATTTTGACGATGAAATTTCGACTATGTTGACAGCATTTGCAGAACAACCTAAAAACTCCAATATCGCAATAACGGCTGTAAATAAGGTAATTATCCCAATACCAAACCCTCAAAAAACTATACCGGTTGAGACTCATAAAATTGTAACAGCCTCTTTGTCCACAAATGCCGGATGGGCTATCCAAATTGGTTCTCTTCCTAGTGAAGAACAAGCAAAAACTTTACTTTTAAAAGCAAAAAATATAGCTTTTTCTACTTTAAAGCACGCATCTTCACACATGCAACTATTTGAAAAAAGTGGGCAGCGTTATTACCGAGCGCGCTTTACAGGATTTCAATCAAAAAAAGCTGCATTTGATGCTTGCTCTACATTAAAGAAAGCAAATTTTAACTGCTATACTGTAGCCTACTAAAAATTTTTGAATTCTGCGTTAAGGATAGTATTATGACAGATAATGCTTTTGCTTCATTCCATAAAAAAGAAATTTTATTGAAGCAATCATCCCTCCTTTCATTGCGTTCTCTTCACGATGCTGCCGCAAAACTTACTGGTTTAAAATACAATTCGACTGCATTAGATACACAATCTCTTGTTAACCTTCTCATTTGCCAAACAATACGCAACCGTCGTCTCGTAATGCCTCCTGTACGCATTCATTTACGCGTTGCTAGCCAAACTGGTAATGTGCCTATTAAAATCCGTCTAGGAGCAACAAATATTTAATTCTACAGACCATCTCTAAAAAATTATTTCATTATTAGCCATTATCTACAGCCTTAGAAAAACCTTTGATAAACATACTTTTTTCTTAAATTATGGAATTGTGCTGACAGCTTTTCCAACTATCTAATACCTCCAAGCTTTCAATAAAACCATTATTAAGGACATAAAAAACATCCAATATTTTCCTACTTTTTGATTTAATATAAAAATTATCCTTGATATCTTTTTGGAAAAAATGAATAGCTTCATTGGATGAAAGCTTATCATTTTAGGGATTATTGTAAAAGCTCAATAAAGAAACTCCCTCTTAATAACGGTCTCCTCTACAACATAAACGCTGTAAAAAATAATCTAACTCCCCTTACTTTTATTTCTTTTAACAGACAAAGAAAATTGGGAAATATAAATACTATCGATGAAAAAACGTAAAAGAAATTATCAGATTAAATATCATGATAACGATTTCCATAAGATTTTAATTTATAATTTATTTTTTGCATATTGAATAAGAGGTTTTCGTAAAATTCTCTTATTTTCCTTCTTATATTGAATCAGTCAAAATCGTTCGCTTGCTCATCACGAGCAAAATTGGCATTAAGCTATAAAAAAAGGAATCAAAATATCTCTTATGAATCATTTCAAGTACTCTAGGATCTTTTGTAACATTGAAAGTTGAAAAAAGGGTGATAGTGCTGGTCTTCTCCCTCTATAAATAAAGCTGCTAATACTCTATAGGTTTTATACCATTCATGGAAAACTTACATTACACTATTCATATGCAAGATACTGATTTATAAAGATAGTTCATTATTTTGCATGTTAGATGAGAATCTCGAATATCGTAAGATTCTCTCATTTGAAATTTGTTTATGTTGAATCAATCCAAACCGTTCTCTTGCATATTACGAGCGAGATTAGTGTGTGGCGTGAGACCGTACCAAAAAGACTCAAAATGCCTATAATGAACCGTTTTAAATGCCAAGGGCTTTTGTCCCCATACAGGGGGGGATGGTAAAGTGTGTAATCGTGCCAGCGTACTCTTTTTATTAAGCATAAAGATGGGGACAGCTCAATGGATTTACTGTTATACCATTCACAGGTGCCATCGCGAAATGAGTTTGGGAGCGTTGAGAGATATTTCTTTAAAACAAACTCATGAATGAGTAACACGATAATGTTCTATTGTGTGCATTCTATTCTCATGAGAATTTTGATAAATATTTTTTAATGTATACGCTATTATTTATTTTAGTTTTTTTGACGGTACAGAATTTATAAATAAAAAAAATATTTCCAATATATCTCTTAATTATTGTAAATTAGCATTTCTTTTCAAGGTATTTTTTACCATACTAGGTATCAAAAGATCTTCACTTCTAAAAATTAAAATCTTTAAAATTCTCTCTCCTCATCATAATTATTCAGATTTAACACAAATTTTCCTTGGATACTCAGGCATAATCTTCCATTACTTAAAAGATATGGCTATGGAAACTTTTAAAAGCCATAAAACCCAGCTAAAAAATAATGGCAGACTGATCACTAATTTTACTTTACGCTTTTTTATTTTTTCTAAATTAGACTTTTTCCCATTTTAGAGACAAATCAGATAGATACTGATACTACTCCCCCTCCAAACTTGCATGCCAAAGCTACTATTCGTTAAGAAAACACTGAATCATCTCGAATTTATTTCAAGCTGCTGTTGCATTAAAGTGGAATTTTGATTTACAAGTAACAAAAAAACATAAGCTTTATCAGGAAACACGATCCCTCTCCCCAAAATTCCAGTTATGGATTGAGAAATGTTTCAGCCCCTAACAAGATATTGTATTGACTGCAAGACCACCTTTACTTGTCTCTTTATAGCGTTCACTCATATCATGACCAGTCTGGCGCATTGTTTCTATACAAGCATCAAGAGAAACAAAATGATCTCCATTACCATATAATGCAAGAGAAGAAGCCGTTACCGCCTTAACAGCTCCCATTGCATTACGCTCAATACAAGGAACTTGTACAAGACCTGCAACAGGATCACATGTCATTCCCAAATGATGTTCAAGCGCTATTTCTGCCGCATTTTCAATTTGAGCTGGCGTTCCACCTAACGCTGCGGTCAACCCTGCTGCGGCCATTGAAGATGCCGTTCCAACTTCACCTTGACACCCAACTTCTGCACCAGAAATAGAGGCATTATGTTTGATAACACCGCCTATAGCTGCTGCCGTTAATAGAAAATTATGTATTCCCTCTCGATCTGAATCATCATTAAATTGAAGATAATAACGCAAAACTGCTGGGACAACACCAGCTGCCCCATTTGTTGGGGCTGTAACAACACGACCACCTGCTGCATTTTCCTCATTGACTGCTATAGCATATACCGAAAGCCAATCATTTGCCCAAAGTGGATAATTGCGATTTTTCTTTTGATTTTCCAAAAGCGTTTCATGCAACTTTTTAGCACGCCTTAGAACACGCAATCCACCAGGCAACTCACCTTCTTGTGAAAGACCTCTATCAATGCAATTTGTCATCGCTGAAAAAATTTCATCAAGCCCTGTATCAAGAGAAGAACGCTCTATCTTTGTTTCTTCATTTAAGCGCTTCATTTCAGCAATTGAAAGTCCTGATTTTTCTGCCATTGATAACATTGCACCAGCAGAATCAAATGGATATGGCACCTCTAATGTTTCTGGTTGTATATTATCATTCATATGGCTTAACTCATCCTCAGTCACAACAAAGCCACCACCGATAGAATAATAAATCTGCCGCAACAGAACATTCCCATCAGTATTAAGTCCTTCAAAGGCTAGTCCATTTGTATGTCCTGGGAGGATTTTCTTTCGTTCAAAAATAAGATCATGCTGCACATCAAACTGATAAGCGGGATGTCCTTCTGGTTGCACTTTTTTTTCACGTATAACTTTTTCTAACAATCCCCCCATGCTATCAGGATCAACAGTAGAAGCTTTTTCTCCTAAAAGTCCTAATATGATAGCCCTATCTGTTGCATGACCAATACCTGTGAAAGCTAAAGAACCATAAAGATAAACACGTATACGAGAAACTTGAATATCAGACGACCGAGAAAAATCTCCTATCTTTTGCAAAAACATATTAGCAGCTGTCATCGGTCCCATCGTATGTGAGCTAGAAGGACCAATCCCAATTTTAAAAAGTTCAAAAACAGATAGAAACACGTATCACCTCAAAACTATAGTACAGCTTGAGCATATATGCTTTTTCATAACGTTTGTCCCGTTTAAAATCAAATTGCGAGATAAACTAAAAAAATGACAGCAATAAACACGAATGTCGCTCGTCTTGCTACCACCCAACACTTTCTCTCTATAGTGTTTTCCATTAGACTCACCTTCAAAAAACGGACAATGCCCCTAGAGCCACCGCTCTTAATGTTTCAAACGTAGTAAAATAAGTGTTAATATGCAATATTAAAATTCAATAAGGATGCGAAATTCTTATCGGAAATATTTTTCATAATGCACCAAGTTCTTCAAAACGTATGCTTAATTATATAAAATATTTTATGGATATGTTTCAATGAAACGTACAAATTTTTCTAACGGTTCTCGTTCTGTCTCAAAATTGTTTTCTGGAGCACTCATATCGCGATAACCAAGTGCCATACCACAGATAATATGGCGATCAGAAGGAATAGATAAAAGCGTACGAATCTGTTTATGATAATCAGCAAAAGCAGCTTGAGGACAGGTATCTAATCCAAATCCACGTGCAGCTAACATAATGGTCTGCATAAACATACCCAAATCAAGCCAACTCCCCATTTCCATGTCGTGATCCATTGTAAATAAGAGTCCTACAGGTGCATCAAAAAATAAAAAATTTCGCGCCTTTTGATGAAGTATTTTTTCTTCATCACCTTTTTGAATTCCAAGACTCTGATAAAGATCCAAACCAACTTTTCGACGCCTTGAAATATAAGGCTCACGCCACTGACGTGGATAATAACTATACTCACGCTCTCCTTTTACACCTGAAAGCACAAGTTGTGAAAGCTCTTGCCCTACTTTCTGTAATACACTTCCTGTAAGCACAATCACTTGCCATGGCTGAATATTTGTTCCAGATGGTGCACGTGCTGCAAGTTTTAAGATTTCTTTGATTGTTTCCAAACTAACTGGCTGATCAGTAAAAGCGCGAATTGACTTTCGTGATAAAATAGATTGAAAAACACTCATAGGAGAGACTGCCATTGTTTTTACTTTCTTTATGAAAAATAATTTTTTTACTTATTAAGGACAATATATTGCGAAAATACCTTCGCAGCTTTTTTCGAACACTCTATTTCTTTAAATAACTTACACATTTCACGTAGTGTTAAAGATTCCCCTTAGAGATAGTATAACCCATCTCTTTTAATAGAAAAAAATTGTCTAAAAGCAGATGAAATAAATTTTATAATCAATGATTAACCCCCAACTCCGCTAAGCTCTCAAAAAAACTCTCCTCAATTCGTTCTAAATCCTGTAGAAGATCATCAATATCATGCTGCATCTGCTTTAAATCAGCTCGTTTTTTATGAATTCCTGCAATTAGTTTCTTAAGCTTTTTCTCATCATCAGGTGGTTTTCCAACCATTGTCAACATATCAGATATTTCAGACAACGAAAATTTAACTCTTTTAGCACGCAGAATTTGTTTTAACTTATGACGATCCGTTTGTGTATAAAGCCGTGTATTTCCACGCCGAAAAGGAATAAGAAGTCCCTCTTCTTCATAATAACGCAAAGTCCGAGCTGTTATTGAAAACTCACGTGTTAATTTTCCAATTGAATAATATTCGTACATTTTTTCATTCTGTCTTCATAGATCTCATTGTGATAAGAAATATGTCTATTTTTTATAATACTTAGTGAGCACCCTAATCTCTACTCTCCTGCATTCTAATTTAGAAGAAGATACATTCTTGTCATACAAGTATTGTATAGTAGAGAATCAATTATTTTTTAGATTACAGAAAAGACTATCGATCTTTCATTATAAGTCCTTTAAAATCTTTATAGAAGATATCAATCAATAATTTTTCTAAAATTCAAAATCAATCATTATTCGATTTGTAGATAATCAACTCTTTTCCTTGAATATGGCTTTTGAGCTTCACATATTTTGGAAAAATTCTATACTGCTTTTAGAAATTAAGAAACTTTAAAATAAAGCAACAAAAAAGATAAGCATCATTACAAAATAATAAGCTACTAAAGATGTTTAAAATAACTATCGCCTTATAATTTTTGATATTTTCAGGAAAATATGCAACTTCTGCATTTCGAAATAAAAAAACGTCTGAATAGAAAGTTCAGACGTTTTTTTATTATGTTATGTTATATTTAAATTATTCAGCAACAGCCCCAGTTGTCATATTTGTCAACATAGCCTTAGCCACTTCGTTATTACTAGACTTACGCTGCTCATCTACAATCAAATCATCACGAACGGCAGCAATACGACGGATTTGAGAAATCGTACCACCTGTACCTGCTGGAATAAGACGACCGACAATAACGTTCTCTTTAAGCCCTTGCAAAGTATCAATTTTACCAGAAACTGCTGCTTCAGTAAGAACACGTGTTGTTTCCTGAAACGATGCCGCCGAAATGAAAGAAGGCGTTTGAAGAGAAGCTTTTGTAATTCCAAGAAGAATGGGATTACCAGATGCAGGTTTCTTCCCTTCTGCAATCAAATTATCATTGATTTCATCAAGTTCAATACGATCAACATTATCACCTGGAATATAACCAGAATCTCCAGATTCAGTAATTTCAACTTTTTGCAACATTTGACGAACAATCACTTCAATGTGCTTGTCATTAATAAGAACTCCCTGCAAACGATAAACCTCCTGAATCTCATTAACAAGATAAGATGCCAAAGCTTCAACCCCCTTAATCGCCAAGATATCATGAGGTGCTGGATTACCATCAAGGATATAATCTCCCTTTTCAATTTGATCACCTTCTTGGAAGTGAAACAACTTACCTTTTGGAATCAAATATTCTACTGCCTCAAGAGTTTCATCATTTGGTTCAATAATGATACGACGTTTATTCTTATAACCACGGCCGAATCGAATCGTACCACTTACTTCAGCAATAATCGCATGATCCTTTGGACGACGCGCTTCAAAAAGCTCAGCCACACGTGGTAAACCACCCGTAATATCTTTCGTCTTGGCACTTTCCATTGGCAAACGAGCAATAACATCACCAGCCTTAACATGAGCACCAAGCTCAACAGAAAGAATAGTTTCCACTGACATCATATACCGGGCTTCACCTCCCTTATACAATTTAGCAATGGATTCACCTTCTTTATCTGCATGGATAATAATGGCTGGTTTAAGATCCGCACCACGTGGATTAGCGCGCCAATCAATCACCAAACGCTTCGTAATACCCGTAGATTCATCAGCTGTTTCAGTGACAGATAGACCATCAATCATATCTTCAAAACCCACATAGCCTTCAACTTCCGTTAAAATTGGACGTGTGTAAGGATCCCATTCTGCTATACGTTGGCCACGTTTAACCATATCACCATCATCAACAAAAATATGGGCACCATAGCTAACACGATGTACAACGCGCTCTTTTCCTAACTCATCCTTGATAAGGATAGCCATATTACGCCCCATCACAACCAAATGCCCTTCAGAGTTACGAACCACATTACGATTACGAATCTCCACCTTACCTTCATAAGATGCCTCTAAATAAGATGAATCAACAACCTGCGCAGTTCCTCCTAAGTGGAAAGTACGCATAGTAAGCTGTGTTCCCGGCTCACCAATGGATTGAGCAGCAATAACACCAACGGCTTCTCCCTGATTAACAGGTGTTCCACGCGCCAAATCACGACCATAGCATTTTGCACAAACACCAAGACGTGTTTCACATGTTAAAGCAGAACGAATTTGAACAGATTGAATTCCAGCTTCTTCAATCTTCGCGACATCAGCTTCCTCAATCATCGCTCCACCTTCAAGGATAACCTCTCCAGAGACAGGATGTAGAATATCAACAAGCGCTGTACGACCAAGAATCCTTTGCCCAAGGGAGGCAACAATTTGTCCTGCATCAACAATTGGCTGCATGGTAAGCCCTTTTGCAGTACCACAATCAACTGCTGAAATAATAGCATCCTGTGCAACATCAACAAGACGCCGTGTTAAATAACCAGAGTTCGCCGTCTTTAACGCAGTATCAGCAAGTCCTTTACGTGCACCATGCGTGGAATTGAAGTATTCATTAACAGTTAGACCTTCTTTAAAATTTGAAATAATGGGGGTTTCAATAATTTCACCCGATGGTTTTGCCATTAATCCACGCATACCAGCCAATTGTCTCATCTGGTTAGCAGAACCACGTGCTCCAGAATGCGACATCATATAGATCGAATTCATCGGCCGTTGACGACCTGTTTTAGGATCAAAATCAACGGCTTGAATACGTTTCATCATTTCATCTGCAACGCGATCTGTACATTTACCCCAAGCATCTACAACCTTATTGTATTTTTCACCTTGTGTAATCAAACCGTCATTATATTGCTGTTCGTACTCCTTAGCCAAAGCTTCTGTCTCTGCAACTAAACGCGACTTACTATCAGGAATAACCATATCATCCTTACCGAATGAAATTCCTGCACGACAAGCATAAGAAAAACCAAGCTGCATAATACGGTCACAAAAAATAACCGTCTCTTTTTGTCCACAGTGCCGATAAACATGATCAATCATTTTAGAAATATTCTTTTTCGTCATTTCTTGATTGACAATATCAAATGAGATATCCGAATTTTTTGGCAAAAGCTCACCGATAATCAAACGACCAGGTGTCGTATCATAAAGTTTAGAAACTTCTTTTCCATCCTTCCCCATATTCTTAACACGGCCTTTAATCTTCGTATGAAGCGTTACAACCTTATTTTCCAAGGCATAATGAAGCTCACCTATGTCAGAAAAAGCCATTCCTTCACCTGGTTCTTTTTCAGAAACAATTGAAAGATAATAAAGACCAAGAACCATATCCTGTGAGGGAACAATAATTGGGGCACCATTGGCCGGATGAAGAATATTATTGGTCGACATCATCAAAACACGGGCTTCAAGCTGTGCTTCAAGAGAAAGCGGAACGTGAACCGCCATCTGATCTCCATCAAAATCCGCATTAAAAGCAGTACACACCAGTGGATGAAGTTGAATAGCTTTGCCTTCAATTAAGATAGGTTCAAAAGCCTGAATCCCCAAACGGTGCAATGTTGGCGCACGGTTGAGTAAAACAGGGTGCTCACGAATAACCTCATCCAAGATATCCCAAACTTCTGGGTGTTCTTTTTCAACAAGCTTCTTTGCCTGCTTTACCGTTGATGAATAGCCTTTTGCATCAAGCCGCGCATAAATAAAAGGCTTAAACAATTCAAGAGCCATTTTTTTGGGAAGACCACATTGATGCAGTTTTAATTCAGGACCCGTCACGATAACAGAACGCCCCGAGTAATCAACACGCTTTCCAAGTAAGTTCTGACGGAAACGTCCTTGCTTACCCTTCAACATATCTGATAGGGACTTGAGAGGACGTTTATTGGCTCCAGTAATCACACGCCCACGCCGTCCATTATCAAACAATGCATCAACAGCTTCTTGTACCATACGCTTTTCATTGCGCACGATAATTCCAGGAGCACGCAATTCAATCAGCCGTTTCAAGCGGTTATTACGATTAATAACCCGCCGATAAAGATCATTCAGATCTGATGTCGCAAAACGCCCACCATCAAGCGGAACCAATGGACGCAAATCCGGTGGAATAACCGGAATTGTTTTCATAATCATCCACTCTGGCTTATTTCCAGATTCAAGAAAATTTTCAACGATTTTAAGTCGTTTAATCAGTTTTTTCTGCTTTAACTCTGAAGTTGTTTCAGCTAATTCGAGACGCAAATCATTGGCGATTTTATTTAACTCCATACCAGCTAAAAGCTCGTAAATAGCTTCAGCGCCAATCATAGCTGTAAACTGATCTTCTCCAAACTCATCAATAGCAAGCATATATTCTTCTTCAGAAAGAAGCTGATGGAGCTTAAGAGATGTCAATCCTGGTTCGGTTACAATATAATTCTCAAAATAAAGAACGCGCTCAATATCTTTTAAAGTTAAATCTAAAAGTGTAGAAATACGACCTGGTAATGATTTAAGAAACCATATATGCGCAACTGGTGCCGCAAGTTCAATATGCCCCATACGCTCACGACGTACGCGCGAAAGAGTAACCTCTACACCACATTTTTCACAAATAATGCCCTTATATTTCATGCGTTTATATTTGCCACATAGACATTCATAGTCTTTAATAGGGCCAAATATACGTGCACAAAAAAGACCATCACGCTCTGGTTTAAAAGTCCTATAATTAATAGTCTCAGGCTTCTTAATCTCACCATACGACCAGGACAAAATTTTCTCAGGACTCGCAATAGAAATGCGAATAGAGTCAAATGTCTGCGCTGGCGCTTGAGGATTGAAAAGATTCATGACCTCGTGGTTCATGCTGTTCTCCTTCAAAGATTCTTAGAACCTGTTGTAATATCTCATTTGTTTTATAACAGATCTTCTTTAAAATACATTTACTTTTAAAAATGACCTGTATAACCTTAATAAGGTTATTGAGCCTCTTAAAATAATCAGAGCGCAGCCTTTTTCTACTGCGCTCCTTGAATTATTATTCTGCTGTATCAGACAATGCCCGCTGTGCAATAAGTTCACGCGCATCATCAAGCTCCACATTAAGAGCAAGTGAGCGCATTTCTTTTACCAACACATTAAAGCTTTCGGGTATACCCGCCTCAAATGTATCATCACCACGCACAATTGCCTCATAGACTTTCGTTCGACCAGCCACATCATCTGATTTTACTGTTAGCATCTCCTGCAAAGTATATGCAGCACCATAAGCTTCAAGTGCCCAAACCTCCATTTCACCAAAACGCTGACCACCAAACTGTGCCTTACCTCCTAATGGCTGCTGCGTAACAAGTGAATAGGGACCAATAGAACGTGCATGAATCTTATCATCAACAAGGTGATGCAATTTCAACATGTAAATATATCCCACCGTTACTGGACGATCAAAAGGCTCTCCAGTACGACCATCATAAAGCGTAACCTGCCCTGAACTATCTAAGCCTGCGTCCTCCAGCATCATGTTGATATCAGACTCATGTGCTCCATCAAAAACAGGCGTTGCAATTGAAACCCCTTTCTTCATCTGTAATGCCAATTTGTAAAGGCTTTCATTATCATACTGACGGACTGGTTCATTTTGATTATCATCAGGCATAAGATTTTCAATACGCTGACGCAACGGCAATATATCCCCAGTCTCTTGATACAATTCTAACAAATCACCAATCTTCTTGCCCATCCCCGCACATGCCCAACCAAGATGCGTCTCAAGAATTTGTCCAACATTCATACGACTAGGCACACCAAGCGGATTCAAGACGATATCAGCATGAGTCCCATCTTCAAGAAATGGCATATCTTCTACGGGAAGAATACGTGAAACAACACCCTTATTCCCGTGACGTCCTGCCATCTTATCACCTGGTTGGATTTTGCGCTTCACAGCCACAAAAACCTTCACCATTTTCATGACACCAGGAGGCATTTCATCACCTCTTTGGACCTTTTCAACTTTATCCATAAAGCGACGTTGTAATGCTTCTTTTGATTCATCATATTGCTTGCGCAAAGCTTCAATTTCATTTTGAAGCTTTTCATCCTCAACAGCAAATTGCCACCACTGGGATCGTGGATAATGCCCCATTACTGTACTATCAAGCTTTTTGCTTCCCGAAAAGCCTTTCGGACCTTCTACAGCAACTTTACCTGTCAACATATCGGTAAGGCGCGCATAAACATTGCGATCAAGAATAGACTGCTCATCATCACGGTCTTTTGCTAAACGCTCAATTTCTTCACGCTCAATTGCCATCGCACGTTCATCTTTTTCCACGCCATGGCGATTAAAAACGCGAACTTCAACAACAGTACCAAAAGTTCCAGGAGGCATACGCATAGAAGTATCACGAACATCGGATGCCTTTTCCCCAAAAATTGCACGCAGAAGCTTTTCTTCCGGCGTCATGGGACTTTCACCTTTTGGGGTAATCTTTCCAACTAAAATATCACCTGGTTGAACTTCAGCACCAATATAAATAATGCCAGCTTCATCAAGATTTCTTAACGCTTCTTCCGCAACATTAGGAATGTCGCGCGTAATTTCCTCAGGACCAAGTTTTGTATCGCGTGCTGCAACTTCAAATTCCTCAATATGAATTGAAGTAAAAACATCATCAGCAACAATGCGCTCGGATAACAAAATAGAATCTTCATAATTGTATCCATTCCAAGGCATAAAGGCTACGAGAACATTCCGCCCAAGAGCTAAATCACCAAGATCCGTGGATGGACCATCTGCAATGATATCACCTTTCTCTACCCTATCACCGACATGTACAAGAGGACGCTGATTAATACAAGTGGACTGATTAGAACGCTGAAATTTCTGTAGGCGGTAAATATCAACGCCTGATTTTGAAGGATCTAAATCTTCTGTTGCACGGATAACAATACGGGTAGCATCGACTTGATCAACAACACCACTACGTTTTGCACTCACAGCAGCTCCTGAATCGCGTGCAACAATGGCTTCCATTCCCGTCCCAACAAATGGCGCCTCAGCACGTACAAGAGGAACTGCCTGACGCTGCATGTTCGATCCCATAAGCGCACGATTCGCATCATCATTTTCCAAAAAAGGAATAAGCGCTGCTGCAACTGAAACCAACTGTTTTGGTGAAACATCCATCAAATCAACATGATCACGCGGCGCCATTAAAACTTCACCAGCATGACGGCAAACAACAAACTCTTCTGTAAAACGACCTTCACTATCTAATGACGAATTAGCTTGAGCGACATAATGCTTTGCTTCTTCCATCGCTGAAAGATAAATAACTTCTTTTGTGACTTTTCCATCAACAATTTTTCGATATGGGCTTTCAATAAAGCCATATTTGTTAACTCGCGCAAATGTTGCTAAGGAGTTAATCAGACCGATATTAGGACCTTCCGGTGTTTCAATGGGACAAATACGACCATAATGCGTAGGATGTACGTCACGGACTTCAAAACCCGCACGTTCACGAGTCAAACCACCTGGACCAAGAGCAGAAAGACGGCGCTTATGGGTAATCTCCGACAATGGATTAGTTTGATCCATAAACTGCGACAATTGCGAAGACCCAAAAAACTCACGAACTGCTGCTGCTGCAGGCTTTGCATTGATCAAATCCTGTGGCATAACTGTATCAATTTCAACCGATGACATACGCTCTTTTATCGCACGCTCCATACGAAGAAGACCAATGCGATATTGATTTTCCATTAACTCCCCAACGGAACGAACGCGACGGTTGCCAAGATTATCAATATCATCAATTTCGCCACGACCATCACGCAATTCAACCAACATCTTAACAACAGCGAGAATATCCTCTTGGCGTAAAATGCGAACTGTATCTGGACAATCAAGATCCATACGCAAATTCATCTTAACACGCCCAACGGCTGAAAGATCATAACGCTCTGGATCAAAAAACAATGAATGGAACATTGCTTCTGCTGTATCGATTGTTGGGGGCTCACCTGGACGCATCACTCGGTAAATATCAAATAACGCATCCTGCCGACTTTCATTCTTATCCACCTTTAAAGTATTGCGGATATAAGCGCCAATATTCATGTGATCAATATCAAGGATATTGATTTGATCAGCACTAACATCAAGCAAAACTTTTAATACTTTTTCGTCAATTTCATCACCAGCTTCAAGGTAAATTTCACCTGTTTCGTAATTGACGATATCTTCGGCTAGATAACAACCTAATAAATCATCTTCACTAACTTTAACCGCTTTAAGTCCTTTTTCTGCCAAAGACTTCGCAGTACGAACTGTTAATTTTTTACCAGCCTCCGCGACGACTTCACCACTATCTGCATCTATAAGGTCAGAAATGAGCTTCATTCCTTTAAAGCGATCAACAGAATAAGGAACTCGCCATCCTTCTCCATCACGCTCATAAGTCACTTTATCATAAAACGTCGATAAAATATCTGACGCATCCATACCCAGTGCCATCAAAAGACTAGTAACAGGAATCTTGCGCCGTCGATCAATACGCGCATAAATGATGTCCTTAGCATCAAACTCAATATCAAGCCAAGAACCACGATATGGAATAACACGAGCAGCAAAAAGAAGCTTTCCTGATGAATGGGACTTTCCTTTATCATGGTCAAAAAAGACACCAGGAGAACGATGCATCTGCGAAACAATAACACGTTCCGTACCATTAACAATAAAGGTACCATTCGTCGTCATTAAAGGCATATCGCCCATATAAACGCCTTGCTCTTTAATGTCTTTGATATCTTTGGAGCCAGTATCCTCATCAACATCAAAAACAATCAAACGTAATATGACCTTTAATGGGGCAGCATAAGTTAAATCACGTTGACGGCACTCCTCAACATCAAATTTTGGTAAATCAAATTCATAACCAACAAACTCAAGCATAGCTGTACCGGAAAAATCTGAAATAGGAAAAACCGATTTAAAAACAGCTTGCAAACCTTCATCTGGTCGTCCACCTTTCGGTTCCTCAACCATGAGAAACTGATCGTATGACGCTTTTTGAACCTCAATAAGATTCGGCATTTCTGCTACTTCAGGAATCTTACCAAAAAATTTGCGTACGCGCTTACGACCATTGAATTGAGACATCATTGCGTGAGTCTGAGCCATCGTCGCTCCTTGATCTTTACTCTTCAAGGTAGACCAACCTTGAAAGCCTTATATCATTAACCTGCATATGCAGACCAGTTCACTTGATACTCAATAATGAGCATCTTTAACTTTCCCCATCAACATAAGCCATTTATCTTTTTGACTCTATGATGAAGGGACGGGTAGTGCCAACCTATCCCGTTACTGTTACGAAACCGTTGGGAAAAGGTTTTTTTACTCATTATTTTTCCTCTTTGTATTAAGAGAAAGAAAATCGGCGAACATAAATGCCCGCCGATAAAATTAAATTTACTTAAGTTCCACTTTAGCACCAGCAGCTTCAAGTTGAGATTTAATTTTTTCTGCTTCTTCTTTAGAAGCACCCTCTTTAATAGGCTTAGGTGCCCCTTCAACCAGATCTTTAGCTTCTTTAAGACCAAGTCCAGTAAGAGCACGAACTTCCTTAATAACATTAATTTTTTGCGCGCCACCTTCAACAAGAATAACATCAAATTCTGTTTTTTCTTCAGCAGCTGGAGCAGCAGCACCAGCAACAGCAGCGACAGCTACAGGAGCAGCAGCCGAAACTCCCCACTTCTCTTCAAGTAACTTAGAAAGCTCAGCGGCTTCCAAAAGGGTTAGATTAGAAAGGTCTTCTACGATCTTCTCTAGATCAGCCATTTTTAAATTCCTTCAATTAAAAGATTTGAACCATTATTAAATCTTATCCAAAAAAACAGAAAAGCATTAAAGCCCTTCCATAAACGTGAATACAAACAGCCTTAAGCCGCCTTATCCTCCTGAGCATATGCTCCAATGACACGTGCAACCTGACCAGCAGGAGCATTAACAACCTGTGCAATACGGGTCGCAGGGGTAGAAATCATACCCACAAGTTTTGCACGCAACTCGTTTAATGAAGGCAATGAAGCCAATGACTTCACAGCATCTACAGTTAAACTTGTTGCACCCATTGAACCGCCAAGGATGACAAATTTGTCATTGCTTTTCGCAAAATCAACAGCAACTTTCGGTGCTGTGATTGGATCTTCTGAATAAGCAATAAGTGTTTGTCCAGTAAACAAACCCACTATCGATTCAGATTCCGTGCCCTGAAGAGCGATTTTAGCAAGACGGTTTTTGGCGACTTTAACGGCACCGCCAGCTTCACCCATTTTCGAACGTAGATCATTCATCTGTGAAACTGTCAGACCGGAATAATGTGCAACAACAACAGAACCAGACTTCCGAAAAGCCTCGTTAAGCCATGTAACAAATTCGCGTTTTTCCGCTCTATTCACTGTCTCTCTCCATTTAACAGATTTGCTTAAAACAAACCTGTTGGTTACCTTTGATAACATAAAATACTTCATGTCACCGATGAGGATCCTGTCCCCTTTTTCACGCACAGCGTTCAAAGGCAACCTTGGCTCAAACCCTTTAAGTCTTTTAACTCTCAGTTTTTACCCCAGTCTCATGCAGGTTTTTTTTGATTAAGATACTTAAAAGCATCACCTACAATCTCGGACAGGATATTCCGGAATTTCTTCCGGTATAACCTAAGCCCTATAAAGCTTAGATAGCTAAATGCTGATCAAAACCAGCATTTTAAATACAATTTTGATATTCACATACCTCAAAATAAAATTATAAATCAGCTTATATTAGCTCTGAACGAACCGTTGCTGGATCAACTTTAATACCAATTCCCATAGTCGAAGAAACAGCAACGCGCTTAATATACTCACCTTTTGCACCTTGCGGTTTGGCTTTAATAACTGCACTTGCAAAGGCCTTTATATTTTCTACGATTTTTTCAACACCAAAAGAAGCCTTACCAATACCAGCATGCACAATACCAGCTTTTTCCACACGAAACTCAACAGCACCACCTTTAGAAGCTTTGACAGCACCGGCAACATCAAGTGTTACAGTACCAACTTTCGGATTCGGCATCAAACTCCGCGGACCAAGAATCTTACCAAGACGACCAACAAGAGGCATCATGTCTGGTGTTGCAATACAACGATCGAAGTCTATAGTCCCTCCATTAATGCTTTCAAACAAATCTTCGGCCCCCACAATATCAGCTCCTGCCGCCTTAGCTTCCTCAGCCTTATCCCCACGAGCAAAAACGGCAACACGAATATTTCTTCCTGTTCCATTAGGCAAATGAGCAACTCCACGAACCATTTGATCAGCATGACGAGGATCAACACCCAAGTTCATTGAAATTTCGATTGTTTCATCAAACTTAGCAACTGCACGCTCCTTAACCATTGAAACGGCATCTTTTAAAGCGTAAAGCTCATTAAAATCAATATCTTTTCGGATATTTTTTATTCTTTTTGCTACTTTTGCCATAATATTAGCCCACCACTTCCAAGCCCATCGAGCGAGCAGAACCTTCAACCATACGCATTGCTGCCTCAATGTCATTCGCATTAAGATCTTTCATCTTTGATTCCGCAATCGAACGAATTTTATCGCGAGAAATGCTTCCTACAGACACTTTACCAGGCTCTTTTGACCCAGACTTCAGGTTTGCTTCCTTCTTTAAAAAGAATGATACAGGAGGCGTTTTGAGAGAAAATGTGAAAGACTTATCTTGGTAATACGTAATAACAACTGGAATCGGTGCTCCCTTTTCCATTTCTTGTGTAGCTGCATTAAACGCCTTACAAAATTCCATAATATTAATACCGCGTTGCCCAAGAGCTGGACCAATCGGTGGAGATGGAGTAGCAGCTCCTGCAGGAACCTGCAACTTAAGCTGACCTATACTTTTTTTTGCCATAACAATCTGCCTTTAATTTCACTGGTATACTGACAATTTATCTTGCCCGTTACCCGCCGCAGTCACGTGGTTCGGATCATTAAGCCGACAAAAGCCATAAATCACCTCCCACTCCTTCCTTAAAGTAATTAAAACTACTCTAAGTTTAATCAGAGTTTTTCAACCTGACCAAATTCCAAATCAACAGGCGTAGGACGCCCAAAAATAAGCACCTCAACCTTAAGACGAGAGCGCTCTTCTTCAACCTCTTGAACAATTCCATTAAACGAAACAAAAGGACCATCAGCAACGCGAACTTGCTCTCCAACCTCAAACAATACAGAAGACTTTGGAGACTCAACCCTTTCTTGAACTTGTTTGAGAATCTGCTCAACCTCTCGATCAGAAATGGGAACAGGACGCGCATCCGATCCTAAAAAACCTGTCACTTTAGGCGTATTCTTAATAAGATGATAAACTTCATCTGTTAACTCAGCACGAACAAGAACATAACCAGGAAAAAATTTCCGCTCAGCATCAACTTTGCGTCCACGACGAACCTCTACAACACGCTCTGTTGGAACAAAAATCTTTTCAAAAAGATGATCAAGTCCTTTTTGCTTTGCTTCCTTATCAATAGCTTCCGCTACTTTCTTTTCAAAATTTGAATATGCCTGAACAATATACCAACGAGCTGCCACAGTCACACTTCCTTACATTCTCAACTAAAAAGATATTTCAGAAGATCAATAACCCGCCAAACACCAAAATGCATAACCTGATCCACAATAAAAAAGAAAGCTGAAGCCAACGCAGTTACCAACAAAACCATAACAGTAGAAATAACCGTCTCACGACGTGTAGGCCATTTCACTTTAACTGTTTCTGCATAAACCTGCTTCAAAAAGGTAATCGGATTGGTTTTAGATGCCATCGTCACACTATACTCTCTCTAGCCCTATTGTGTTTTATACAATAAAATAAACAGAAAAAAATGCAAAAGCCAACTTTCAGACTTATGCAATTTCCTCACTTCCTATTCAATACCGTTTCATACACAAAAAAACAAGCCCTATATCAAAAAAAGCGAAAAAGGCAGCAAAATCCACTCCCTTATATGTAAAACTCTATTCCCTTTGGCAGGGGCAGCAGGACTTGAACCCGCGACCTGCGGTTTTGGAGACCGCCGCTCTACCAACTGAGCTATACCCCTAACTCTCAAAACTAAAACACTTTTAACACCTCTTTAACAAGCATTATTTATTCAATGATTTTAGAGACGATACCGGCACCAACAGTACGACCACCTTCACGAATAGCAAAAC
>NZ_JBHIMW010000008.1:0-89938 GCF_042194445.1 Bartonella sp. MF74HXZ
AGCAGAAACCGCTCTCGTTACTCGTCGTATATAGTACTCTTTCAAATAAAGAGTCAATATCATTTTTTACTTTTTTTTTAAAATAAAATAGCGCAAACATCTGGTTGTATTTCAATACATTACACTAAAATAAAAAGCATATAAAAGTTCCTTGCTAGATAACAGCGGCTTTCAGATTATAATACCCCTCCCCTCACAACGATTGCAACTTTTCTTACATATCACAATGATGTCATGTAAAAGGCTAAAGATAGAGTACATATTCTATAATCACCATTGCATAAACCTCTTACACGCTTTATGCTTTGCCATGAGAGCAAAAGGAAGATGTCAATGTCATCTAAACTGACGCGTAACCAAACATTGGTTTTAAACACTTTAAAAAATGCAAAAGGGCCTTTAAGTGCTTATGCGATTCTCAATCACTTACGCGAAGAAGGCTTTCGTGCACCTCTCCAAGTTTATCGTGCGTTAGAAAAACTCGTACAGTTAAAGTGTATTCATCGTCTTGAAAGTGTAAATGCCTTTATGGTCTGTTTACACCCTGAAAACTGTCAACATGAACTTACAACGTTTATAATTTGCGAAAACTGTGGTACAGTCAACGAAATACAAAATCAAACGATTGTATCGAGTTTAAAACAGATGGTTCAAGCTGTTGACTTCCAAGCCCACAAAAGCACCCTAGAAGTACGAGGTCTTTGTAAAAAATGCGTAACAGAATAAGACCTTGAACTTGCAAGTTCATATTTTTAGCATTATGTTTCAAAAATTATCTTATTGTTTGAAAAGCTCTTATCGTCCTTGCATGTATATCACCCTAATCTATAGTGATAGGTTTATTATACTCAGTGGAACATAAATATTGAAAGTATAAAATCATGTCCGTAGCTGAGACAATTTTTTCGACCAAAAATTTCAATAAAACGCAACAAAAGAAAGCAATTAAGGCTCTTCTTATTATCTTTGCACTTTTTGTTCTTTGGTTTAGCTATAAGTGGGTAACGCAATGGCGTTATATACTCACAACAGATGACGCCTATGTGCAAGGAGATATAGCAGCTATTGCGACTAAATTAAATGGATATATTGAAAAAATTGCCATTAAAGCCAACCAAGTTGTAAAAAAGGACGATGTTTTATTTTACCTAGACAATGGTGATTATCAAATAGCCTTGGATCAAACAGAAGCGCATCTTAACACACAGAAAAAAACACTTCTACGCATTGATGCGCAAATTACAGCAGCTCGTAGTGCTTTAGATGATGCGCAAGCACAAAAAGCCGCTGCTTCAGCCATAGCAACCAATGCACAACTCAGCTTAAAACGTGTAACAGAACTGAAAAAAAATCGTTATGCTCCTCAATCCAATGTTGATGATGCCAAATCAGCTTATGAACAAGCCATTGCAAATGTTAACAGAGCGGATGCACAAATAGCTGCAGCACGTGCAAATATCCGAGTGCTAGAAGCGCAACGAAGTGAAACGGAAAGCCAAACAAAGAGTTTAGAGCTCACGCGTGAAAAAGCACAACGTGATCTTGATTCGACCATTATACGAGCCCCATTTGATGGAGTTGTAGGAAATTTAACAGCAAAAACAGGAGATTTTGTTGTAAATGGCCAACGTCTTGCGGCGTTAGTCCCCATACATGCACTTTATATTGAAGCAAACTATAAAGAAACACAGTTGCAAAATATTCACCCAGGACAAAAGGCTTATATTGCTATTGATGCCTTCAAAAAGGAGTTTTTTACAGGAAAAGTGCTTTCTATTTCGCCCGCAACAGGCGCTGTTTTTTCTCTTTTGCCTCCACAAAATGCTACTGGTAACTTTACAAAGATTGTCCAGCGCATTCCCGTACGTATTTCTATTCCAGAAGAAGTCTTAAAAAACGGACATATCCGAGCAGGAATGAGTGTTTCAGTGAAAGTTGATACACGTACAAAGCCACAAGATAAAAGTCTCTTATAACAAAAAAGTAGAAGATCTTACGATGACATCTTCCATACCAGAGCCCATACAGTCTCAAGAACGCATCGGATTGCACAAAATTGTAGTTTTTATTGCTATGTCTTTTGGCATGTTTATGGCAATCTTAGATATCCAAATCGTTTCCTCTTCTTTAGCTGAAATTCAAGCGGGGCTTGCAGCAAGCTCTGAAGAAATTTCATGGGTTCAAACCTCCTACCTTATCGCTGAAGTCATCATGTTGCCGCTTTCTGGATTTTTAGGACGATTGCTTTCAACACGTGTTTTCTTTACCTTATCAGCTATCGGTTTTACGATTACTTCTGTTCTTTGTGCAACGGCAACATCTATTGGAGAGATGATTGTGTATCGCGCGCTACAAGGTTTTATTGGTGGTGGAATTATCCCTAGTGTTTTTGTTGCCTCCTATGTCCTTTTTCCTCCTTCCAAACGTCCTATTGTCACCCCTATTGTCGGACTGGTCGCAACATTAGCCCCTACCATTGGTCCAACCGTGGGAGGCTATATTTGTCATCTCTCATCATGGCATTGGCTCTTTCTCATCAATGTACCCTTCGGGATTATCATCTCAATTCTCGCTTGGAAATTAATTGATTTTGATAAAGCTGATCCCTCTTTAATGAAGAAATTTGATTGGTTAGGCCTCATTTCTATGGCTACTTTCTTGGGAACTTTAGAGTATATTCTAGAAGAAGGAGCTCGTCATGATTGGCTGAGTGATAGGCTGATTCGAGATTTTTTCATTATCATGATTCTTGCTGCAGCCTTATTCTTCTGGCGTGCTTTTACAGCAAAAGAACCCATTGTAGATCTCTCTACTTTTTCTAATTTTAATTTTTCAGCTGCATCCATTTTTTCCTTTGCACTGGGAATAGGTCTTTATGGACTCACATATCTCTATCCTGTCTATTTAAGCCAAATCCGCCATTATGATGCCCTCATGATTGGAGAAACATTGTTTCTTTCAGGATTCGCCATGTTATTAACTGCTCCGCTTGCTGGATTTCTTTCAGCACGAATCGATGCACGTTTAATGATGGCAATAGGACTTTTGGGTTTTGCAATAGGCACTTGGATGGCGAGCTCTATCACAGATAACTGGGATTTTTGGCAGCTCTTTTGGCCGCAAATTTTCCGTGGTGCTTCTGTGATGTTATGTATGGTTCCTGTTAATAATATTGCCTTGGGAACACTCCCGCCAGAACGAATGCAAAATGCTTCTGGACTCTTTAATCTCACACGGAATCTAGGTGGTGCTGTAGGGCTTGCCATTATCAGCACTCTCATGACAAAACGCACAGACTTCCATTATGAACGAATAGCCGAAACGCTTAACCACGCAAACAGACAAGCAACTGAAATGCTTTCAAAGCTTACTTTATTTTTCAAAACAGAAACCTTTGATTCGTATACTCTTGCTCTTTCTCAATTGTTTGGTATGGTACGCATACAAGCAACGATTATGGCTTTTAGTGATATTTTCTTTATCATAACCATTATCTTTGGTACTTTGACTTTTATGACCATTTTTCTTAAAAAAATACCACCTCTCATGGATTCACCACCAAGTCACTAAACTTAATTAAAATTGAGAAATATTTTTCATCCTTATGACTTTAGAGCTTCCTATGCACTTTATCTCTTCTCAAGAGACAGTATAAATTAACTTGTGATTCTAAATGATTCTTCTGATGAAAATTCTTTTCAATGCGAGCTCTTTACGCATTTTAAAATAACTTCTTGCATACAAAAATTATCTTAGATGATAATAAACAAAGAGCTTATCTAAAGTGCTCCACACCATAAAGATAAAGCAGCTATTTCTATAAGATTTCTGATTTATGACCGTAGAGAAAAAAACGTTAAAACAATATTTGCGCCTGTCATTAAATCTCTCATCTATCTCCCCCTTTTTACGCTATTATCCTCATAAAAACTATTCTGTAAGATTCTTTGTCCTTCACTCTTTTGATGCTTACAAGAATATGCATAAAAGATTTATGATTCTTGTGATTTTTATTCACGCATCTATTTCCCTTATAATGTGTAGGATAACGTTTTTTTGATTCTGAATGCAAAATTTTACATGAGAAAATCATTTTGTATTTGATACTTTCATGCCAATTGCAAAACGATTAACCTTTATAGCAAAAAAGTAATGATCTATTTTTTTTCAAAAAAGCTGCCTTTGAACATGTAATTTTATTTTTTACACTCTTTTAAAAAAGCTGATACTTACAATTTTGATTCTACTGCTGCATATTTTTCTTTCTTAAGCCCCTTCTTTTTCAACAAGCGCTAAAATTGTATAAAATTTCTCAAAGTGTCTCTCTATTGAACCAATAAAAATTATTCGCTTGTACATAAAAAGCAAAGAGATAAAAACTGTTTAAGAAAAAAGTAAAATATCCAACCGTTTTGATGCAAGATTTACCAACGATATTGAAAACTGTATGATGATACCGGCTTTAAAAGAATACAAGATCACTCAAAAATCCGGTTCCTTTAATATTATAAAATAGGACGCTATTCCAAAAAAATGAGCTTTAAATATATTCCTACTCACTTAACTGAAATTATCAAAAATAAGAAATCAACCCCATAAAGAAAAAGTCATATAGTAAAATCGCAATACAACTCCCCAAAAACTTTGTACCGCTAAATACTTTGGCACTCGTCAAAACAGTATGCTCTCCTCAATGCCAGCTGTTGAAAAACAAAATAAACACGATCCTCAAGCCACTTTATGATGCTGAAAACGATTTGAAACTTCTCGTTCTCCACTAGGAACTAAAGTGCCATAACAGCCAGAAAGATAATGTGGTATCAGTTCCAACGCTTGAAAGCGATGCTTTTCATAAGGACCAGGCATTGCCAAATTTTCTGTTAAACTATTTGAAAAGCCAAAACGTTGATAAAATTCACAATCCCCTACCAGCAAAATGGCGCCATATCCTAATTTTTTTGCTGTTTCAATTGCATGGCGGACTAAAATTGATCCTATTCCCAGACCAGCACATTCAGATGCAACAGCCAAGGGGCCCAAAAGTAAAGCATGTTGTGTTTTATTTTTTCCTTTAGAAAAAGAAACATGCCAAAGACGGACACTTCCCACAAGCTCTCCAAGCGCATTTTTAACCACAAAAGAAAGTCCTTGAGCAGCTAACCGACCACGACGTAAAGCCTCTGATGATTTACGTTTACGTCCATACCCCATCGTTGAATCAAGCAAAATTTCTCGATAAGGCTTATCTGCTTCTTGCTCCAATAAAAGTGTAAAACATGCCCCATCTTTTGTTTGAAAATTCATCATGTTCATCTCAATGACCGCCCTCTTATAGCGCCATGACGAGCATAGCAAAAAGTCTAAAAAACCTATAGTTAAAAGGAAACCTCAGATCACATATGATCGTAAAGGCTCAAAACCATTAAAAGCAACCGATGCGTAAGTTGTTGTGTAAGCACCGGTTCCATGAATCAATATTTCATCTCCTATCGTTAGGGATAGAGGAAGCGGATAAGGTGTTTTTTCATAGAGAACATCTGCCGAATCGCATGTTGGTCCAGCCAAAATACAAGGCTCCATAACCTTATCATCATGAGGTGTCTCAATAGGATAACGAATGGCTTCATCCATAGTCTCAGCAAGACCATTAAATTTTCCAATATCAAGATAAACCCATCGTACATTATCATTATCAGCTTTTTTGGATATCAGAACCACTTCTGTACGAATAACACCAGCATTGCCAACCATCGCACGCCCAGGCTCAATAATCGTCTCAGGAATACGATTACCAAAATGCTTTTTCAATGAATCAAAAACTGCTGTACCATAAGCTTGTTCTGTAGGGACATCTTTCAAATAACGCGTTGGAAAACCGCCCCCCATATTCACCAACCTCAGCGAAATGCCTTCTTGTTCCAAACGCTTAAAAACTGTAGCAGCATCCGATAAAGCACGATCCCACGCACTCAGATCAACCTGCTGAGACCCAACATGAAAAGAAACACCATAGGCTTGTAAACCTAATTGGTGTGCCCGTCTTAGAACATCAACCGCCATAGCAGGGACACAACCGAATTTGCGTGACAATGGCCACTCTGCACCTTTTCCATCAGTCAGAACACGGCAAAAAACACGTGCTCCTGGAGCAACCCGCGCAATTTTTTCCACTTCTTCAACACAATCAACTGCATAAAGTGAAACACCCAATGCATATGCTCGTGCAATATCGCGTTCTTTTTTAATCGTATTCCCAAAAGAAATACGCTCTGACGTTGCTCCTGCTTTTAAAGCCATTTCAATTTCTGCAACAGAAGCCGCATCAAAAGAAGATCCTAAAGAACTCAGCAAACGCAAGATTTCAGGTGCTGGATTTGCCTTTATTGCGTAAAAAATACGCGACTGCGGCAGAGCTTTTTCAAAATTTAAATAGTTGTCACGAACAACATCAAGGTCAACAATTAAGCATGGACCTTCAGAACGATGTGTTGCAAGAAAATCGCGAATACGTTGCGTTGCCATCTGCAATTCTCCTTGAGGGAAAGCTCCCCCACTCTATGCTTGGACAGCCAAAGCTACCAAAAGCTAAAGGACAAAAAACACACAACAACTATCCCCATTCTGATTACAAAAAACCAGAAATTAGCATTGTATGCAGCGAAAGAACAGCGCGAAGCCGCGTCATTCTATTTTATCTGCCTTTTTGATTGGAGTTGAGAAAACCACTTCCGCACTGAAGGCAATGAGGTGTGCCTCTATAGTTATCCCAGTATTTAAAACTGGAAGACACCAGAAAGGCCCGCACCGTCGTTGCTTCAAGATGTCCTCATTCTTGCAATTGGCTGTAAGAATGACTGGAGCGGTTAGTTCCAGGTACCGTACCGGTTAATCTCACCATTTGAGAACCAGCGGACACCCACAGGCACGTGCGACTTTGGGCAATGCATCCTATAAAACGAATTCTTGCTCATTTCAATCATTTTTTTAATTTTAAACATTTTTTAATTCTTAAAGATAAAATGA
Source organism: Bartonella sp. MF74HXZ (assembly GCF_042194445.1). Lineage (NCBI taxonomy): Bacteria > Pseudomonadati > Pseudomonadota > Alphaproteobacteria > Hyphomicrobiales > Bartonellaceae > Bartonella > Bartonella sp. MF74HXZ. Next base: position 7,024 of record NZ_JBHIMW010000008.1, read on the forward strand.
TGCGAAAAAACAACACTCTCCCCACCAGACAAAGCTATCCATCCGCTTTCATGAGATCACACCCCTTACATTATCCGTGCAACATAAATCGCTGTCTTGCTTTTAAAGCCCCTCGTTTCTTTGCCCCATTCTATCTCCTAATATCCGCAGCAGAAAATAACGCAAAATAAATTACTCAACACATTAATTTATAATGATAATTTATTATTTTTCCCTTAAACAAAAATCTCATCATAAAATTCTCTTATTTCACCCCTCTTACAATGAATCAATTAAGATCATTCTTGTGCGCATCACAAATAAAAAACAACTGAAAAAAGGGGACCTCTTATATATCCTCTCAAATGCAAAGATGACTAACATTGAAAACTGGGAATAGTAACGACTGAAGCACTATCATCTTTAAAGATAACGATGTCCTTCCTCCAACAAATACCATTATCTTTCTTATTTACATCCTAAAAAAACATCCCTGTTTCCACATTCATTTCACAGCATCGCTTAAGCAAAATATCATGCAAATTCCCCGTATAATATAACCTGTGTAGTATAGATTAACTACATCTCACCCTCTTTATGCTTATGAAATTACAAACCTGTACCCCCATTCTATCTGCCAACTTCCAATATTGCAAAAACTCCTACATTGAAATGTTTCATAACACCTTATCTAAAATGATTTTTGTCCACACGTTTCCCCATTTGTAACGTACAAGTGAATGGGTTTTACATGATTCGTTCTCATCTAATCTGAAAGCAATAAAGTTCATAATATTGAACTCTTTTATTCAAAATAAAAATAAATTATCATTATAAATCAATTTATTATATTAAATCCTGGAATCATAAACTCCTATTATCATTTTATTTTTTCCACCTAGTATCTTCTTTTTCATCTCCTCTTATTAATCACATCTTATTCATACGCTTTTCTCTTAAGCTATAATTCTCCCTCCCCTGCACTGTTGGTGAAGAGAGTTTCTATTTTAAAATGAAAAGTATTTAAATACTCAATCCTATAAAATGTAAGGAGAGCAAACGATCTATAATGATTATTTATAAATCAAATAATTTAACATAGACAAAAAGACCGAATAATATCCGGTCTTATAAAATATTTTCTACCAATATCAAAAAAACTCTTCTCTCTTAAATTTAAGAGAAAAACGCTAAAATTTACAGCCCTACACTGCGCTATCCTTATGTCCCTTGATGAGAATCAATTGCACGCAACTTCAACAATTGAAACTGCCTATGGCGCTCACGAAAGCGCTCTCTATCGGCTTCACTACGCGTGTTATAACAAGCATCACAGGAAACACCTTCCTCATAATGAGGCGATAATTTGCTTTCAGCATTGATAGGGGAACGACACGCGCGACATAATTCGCGTCCACATTCTTCAAGACCATGTTGAACAGAAACACGCTCATCAAAAACAAAACACTCACCCCACCATAAACTTTCCTCTTTTGGAATTTTTTCTAAATATTTTAGAATACCTCCTTTTAAATGGTACACCTGATCATAACCAAGCTCACGAACATAAGCTGTTGATTTTTCACACCGAATACCGCCTGTACAAAACATAGCAATTTTCTTTTTCTTCTTTAAATCAGCTTCATGTTGACGCACCCATTCAGGAAATTCGCGAAATGTTTTAATCTGTGGATCAATCGCTCCTTGAAAACTTCCAATCGCATATTCATAATCATTACGCGTATCGATCAAAATTGTCTCTTCATCTTGAATAAGGGCATTCCAATCTTCAGGATCCACATAAGTACCAACAACTTTTAGCGGATCAACACCTTCAACCCCCATTGTCACAATCTCTTTTTTCAACCGCACTTTCATGCGATGAAAAGGCATTTTAGATGCCCATGAATATTTAATCTCCGGCCTTTGAAACGCTGGCTCAGCGGTAATAAAATCCACCAATGCCTCAATCGCAGCACAAGAACCAGCAACCGTTCCATTAATTCCCTCTTGTGCTAAAAGCAAAGTGCCTTTGATATCCTTTGCTTGACATAAATCCTGCAAAGGTTTTTGTAATTGATGATAATGCTTCAAATCTGCAAAGCAATAAAGTGCAGCAACTTTAAAATTCTTTTCCATGTGTTTTGCCATAACGCGCGTTTCATTCAATTTCAAGATTTATTCATGTACTCTTTAACATATTGTGCTTAATCAAACGATACAAATAATATCATCTCCAAGAAGAAAAAATATCATGTGCCAAAAAAGAGAAAAGCTTTTACTATATCTCCAAGGACAAACTGTTATACCTGTTTTGCTCATTGACAATCTACAAAGTGCTGTACCCTTAACACGCGCTCTTGTCAAAGGCGGATTAAAAACAATTGAGATCACCTTGCGAACACCAAATGCCCTCAAAGCAATTCAGAAAATTACACAAGAAGTCCCTGAAGCAATTGTTGGAGCCGGAACAATTCTCAACACAACACATTACGAAAAAGCCGAACAAGCGGGAGCCAAGTTTATTGTAAGCCCCGGATTATCAAATGAATTAATCAATTGTGCAAAAAATAGTGAAATTCCCCTTCTTCCCGCTGCAATGACCCCAAGTGAACTCATGCAAGCATTAAACAAAGGCTATTCATATCTCAAATTTTTCCCAGCTGAAGCCGCTGGAGGTATTGCCTTCATCGAAGCTTTAGCATCTCCCTTCTCTGATATCCGGTTTTGCCCAACAGGCGGTATTACACAAAAAAGTGCAACACAATGGCTCCAACTACCTAACGTCTTCTGCGTTGGCGGTTCTTGGATAGCGCCCCAACAACTCATTGCAATAAATGATTGGGATTCGATTACTGCATTAGCATATACTGCATCGCAACTTCCCTCTCCCTCGAAAAAAGCTCTTTCTACAATATAATGTAAAATGCAAGAACATCAGCCCCTTCAACAAAACCAAAGCTTTCACACATCCTTGCGCAATCTTTAACATTGTCATAAAACCACAAATCATTACCCGATCTTCATCGAGATGAATTTAGGAGAGTGCTATTGTTTCAAAGCCGCTTGTTTCAAAAAAGCATCCACTCTCCATAACAGTCGTAGTACGCCCCATATGCTCAGAAAGCTCACGCGTGGTCATACAATAAAATTTCAACTGTTATGCATACGCTCCAATGAGTAGATCTTGTTGCAAAGAGGAAAAAAGATCTTTTGCATAAATTAACTCATTCTGCTCACGCATTATTTAAAGTAAGGACAACTTCTGAAAATTTTTCATAAGTATCAGGATCCCGAATAAAGCTTGCAAAAGGAAAAAAAACCGTACCGGTTTGAAAGAAGATAAAGCATCAACTTCCCCACTCATTATCCCACAAAAGCGCGCTCTACAACATAAGTAGCAGGAGCATTATTGGCCCCTTCAACAAGACCAAAACTTTCACACATCCTTGCACAATCTTTTAACATTGCCATGGAACCACAAATCATCACCCGATCTTCATCAGGATGAATTTTAGGAAGGCCAGTTGTTTCAAAAAAGTCCCCACTTTCCATAACAGTCGTAATACGGCCCATATGCTCAGAAGGTTCACGAGTAGTCATAGGATAAAATCTCAACTGTTGTGCATACTCTCCAATGAGTGGATCTTGTTGCAAAGAGGAAACAAGATCTTTTGCATAAACTAACTCACTCTGCTCACGCGTTGTTTGAATAAGGACAACTTCTGAAAATTTTTCATAAGTTTCAGGATCACGAATAAGGCTTGCAAAAGGAGCAACCCCCGTCCCAGTTGAAAGAAGATAAAGACGTTTTCCAGGAATAAGAGCATCAAGAACCAGTGTTCCTGTAGATTTTTTACGCATGAGAACTGTATCACCAATTTTAATTTTTTGGAGATGCTCGGTTAAAGGTCCCCCTGGAACTTTTATCGAAAAAAACTCAAGCTGTTCATCCCAAAAAGGACTTGCAATCGAATAAGCGCGATAAATCGGCTTTTCTGCATTTGGTAAACCGATCATAACAAACTCACCCGAACGAAAACGAAAACTATCCGGACGATTCAAACGGAATTTAAATAACCGATCTGTATAGTGACAAACCTCTTGGACAGTAAGGGCGAACACATTCTCAGGAATCGGAAAATCTGCAACGCTGCTGATGTTTGACGGAACATTGGTAGCAGACGTATTCATACTCTTCCCCATATCTTTATTGAACGTTAAATTTCGAATCTTTGACGTGATATAGTACTTGCATAACCATCTGCCAACAATTTTCTTAAAACAAAAATCTCAAGATTAACACTTTATTAAACGAATGAGGAAAATACGAATACAAATCACATTCAAAGAAAAACAAAAACATTGAGTATTAAACAATCACGGTACTCTTTTCCCCTTTAACACATAATGCATATTTCCATTGTAACGCTATAACACTCTCTCGCTTAACAAAACTTATGACCTAAAACCTTCAAATAAGAGAGATAAAATTTTTGTTGATTGAACGATAACCACACGAATCTCCAACAAGATTTCCGGCATTACATCTATTGTTTTCGTTACTGACCTTTTTACACTGCGCTTTCCATAAATATCCATAAATAAATGAGTCTAAAGCGCTCTATAAGCAACAAAATTGATTTCACTAAAAACCAATCAAACAATAGAAAGTAAGTATTGGATACCCAATCCATCTTGAAAACCAACAACATCCAAATCAACGGGCTTTCTAAATCAACAGTTTTTAATGTATCAGAAAGTGTTTACACACTGTTTTCCATTTAACAAAAATAACTTTAAGTGCATGAGACGACATCCAAAATTGCACAGATAAGTGATCTTTCCCCCATGATAGAAAACTTGTAATGCATTGATTTAGAGTAATTAATTTAATCATTTTACCTTCTCTGAATAAGCAGCCCATGCAATGTTTAATCAAAACAATCGCACCAGCAACAACAGCCTAATCTTGCACTCTTCAAAATGATACAATACAATAAACTATGTTTTATTTTTTTATATGCCTCAACTAAGGAAAATAAGTAAAAAAACAAAAGTCTATGTTTTACAAATTATTAGAAGATACCGTGTTGCTAACAACACAAAGAAAACTAAAATATCTCTTATATCCAGAGTACCATTTTACATAAAAAAACGACTTTAATGGTACATAATTCAGTATAAGCTCCTTATGATTTTGACCATAGAAAATAGTGTCTTTCCCTATATCGTAAAGAACCTCAATGAAATAACCAAAAAACTCCGTATTTCACGAACACAGATAAGCTCTTAAAATGAAAAAATCCATTAATGATGAAATCAATACATCACTCTATGTAGCTGTAGCAACCATCGATGTCAGTGCCATTGTTGCCAATTATATCACTTTAGCCAAACGTGTAGCTCCAACACAATGTTCAGCAGTTGTAAAGGCAAACGCCTATGGATTAGGAGCTCACAAAATTGCTCCTGCCCTTTATCAAGCTGGTTGTCGCACTTTCTTTGTCGCCCAAATCATAGAAGCACTCCAATTAAAAAGCATTTTACCATCAAATGTCACGATTGCCCTTCTAAATGGACTTCCACACTTAGCAGAAGAGTTTGTCGCACAATCTGGTATTGTTCCTGTTCTAAACTCTTGGAATGCCATTGAAAATTGGCAAAAAATTTGTCAAAAAAAAGATAAAAAATTTCCAGCAATTGTTCAAATCGATACCCATATGAACCGATTAGGACTGGATAAAAAAGAATTACAAAAACTCATCAAACACCCTACAATTTTCGAAAAAGCAGAAATAAAATATATTCTCAGTCATCTTTCTAACGGAGAAGATGATACCCACCCATCCAATTATGCCCAATTGGCTACTTTCAAAACTGTCCTTGCGCAATTACCTGCTTGCAAAGTTTCCTTTGCCAATTCTGGAGGTATCTTTCTAGGATCAGATTTTTATTTTGATCTTGTTCGTCCAGGCATTGCACTTTACGGAGTTGATCCGCGGGGGAAACACCCATCACCTCTGAAACCTGTTTTAAAACTTGAAGCCCAAGTCATTCAAAACCGCGTTGTTGATATAGGTACACCTGTTGGTTATGGAGAAAGCTTTATAACCAACAGACCAAGCACTCTTGCAACCATTTCTATAGGCTACGCAGACGGCTGGCTCCGTGCTCTTTCGAATAAAGGAACGGTTTATTTCAACGGGTACAAACTTCCCATGGTTGGGCGGGTTTCTATGGATTCCATTATTGTAGATACGACCGATCTTGATCAAAAACCTCAAACAGGTGACTGGGTAGAACTCATTGGCCCCCATCAAACACTTGAAAAAGTATCTATAGATGCCGATACCCTTCCCAATGAAATTCTAACATCTCTTGGCTCCCGCTATAAATACATTTACACATAAAAACTCTTTAAAGAAATAAATTGATAAAAATCATCATGTTAGAAAATTGAGGGGTTTTTTACGAAAGATTTTACAACAATCAATCATATAGAATGATCATAGACACCGCACATTCACAGAAATCTCAAAATAGACAAATTGATGAACTGTTTTATGGAAGTAGCTTTCACCCAAAATATAAAAGCTTAGCCTTTTCCCTATAAATTGACAAAAAAGAATCTACTGCAAAGTTTTTAAAATTAATTGCCCAATTAAACCAAAATATTAATTCTCTAGATATCAAACAAAACATCCAGTCTTGTAAGTTTCTCTTATTTTCAGCTTTGTTCATATTAAAGCAATCAAAATCATTCGCTTGCATACCACAAACTGGACTATGTGTAGATAAAAATGATTTAAGAAAAGAATACCTCCTATGAACCATCTCAAGTGCCAATGGCTATAACATTAAGCGGCTGAAAAAGTGTATGATAGTGCCAACTTCTTCCTTCATAGAGCGTAAAGATTGGGGGGCTCTCAATAGATTTATCATTGCACCATTCACGAGCGACGTCGCGAAATGGGATTGGGAGCGAAATGTCTCTTTAAAACAAACACGTGAATTAACAACCAAAGTATATTCTTTTTGGAGTGTTCTGTTTTACATGAGGGGGTCCCCATTAAAGAACACAATAAATAAAAGCATGGGACAATATGTAATCCCCATTATAAAAAAACATTGCTTTAGATGCTTCTGAAAGCCGTAAAGCTGAAAGGGAGATGACAAACTGAGGATTGAGTTTCACCTTTACGGCTTTATATTTCTCTGAAATTAGATTGTCTTTCAGTTTCAAAAATTACGTCAACAGAAATACGCAATCCCCTCACCATCATCTGCATACAAAAGCTTGAACTACTCATAAAGCTCTTTTTTGTCTCAATCTCTGACTTAAAATATGTCGCTGCGTTAAGTTTGGATGTGGATTTACAGGCAACAGCTAAAACACACGGGCTCTTAGGAAAACAACACCGTAAAGTCACAAACTCACTTACAATGGATTGGAAAGATGTGCCGGCTTTTTATAAGACACCCTTAAAAAAAAACAACCATAATACATTTGGTTTTGCATTTACTCATTCTGACAGGTGTTCTTGCATATTTTTGCGTCATATTTATAAAAAGCAGATTAAAGAGAAATATTTAGACAATTCTTGACTTAAGAAGATGCAACAACAGAGTTTCGCGGGGCTTTATCATCAAAAGCACTAAATTTGATTTTATTCTTTCTGCAACCGGTCGTAGTCACCTTAGTGAGAGTCGTATGTCACAACACATGCAACAGACTGGACCCTATCCCCTGTAGGTTTCACTCTCGTTTACGTGAATTAGCTGGCTAGACCGATGCGCCTAGTCACTAAAACCATGTCATACGGTAGAAGGCAAAGGAGAGCATGCCTATTACCCACAAAACACAGTTTTTTTGTCGACTTTTCCGATTTTTCTCATGTTATAAAAAACTATGCAAAATTCTAGAAAATAGACAAATAACTCCATAACAACATGATCAATAAGTAAAAAACCCACACAAAATGTGTGGGCTTTTTTGTTTATGTAAATAAACAAAGTAAATACATATTTGTTATTTAATAGGTATTTCCCAATGGCGGACACGAACAAATGAGCATTCTGTCTCCCGCAACATTATCAATACGCGATACAGGAGGCCAATATTTATTCGCTGGATCAAGAGAACTGTTGGGAAAAGCAGCTTCTTGTCGCGAATAGGGTCGTTCCCAAGCATCATCTAAAGTATCTGCCACTGTATGAGGAGCATTCACCAATGGATTATTGTCTTTTGGCCAAACCCCACGACCAACTTTCTTTGCTTCTTCAGCAATAGAGAGTAAAGCATCACAGAAACGATCAATTTCTGCTTTTGGTTCTGATTCCGTTGGCTCAATCATCAAAGTTCCCGGAACAGGGAATGACATCGTGGGCGCGTGGAATCCATAATCAATGAGACGTTTTGCAATATCATCAACACTCACCCCATACTGCTCTTTCAACACACGTGTATCCACAATACATTCATGAGCAACACGTCCATGCTTGCCCCGATAAAGAATGGAATAAGCGGGTGAAAGACGTGCAGCAATATAATTGGCATTTAAAATGGCTATTTGTGTTGCATATTTTAAACCATCAGCCCCCATCATTCGAATATACATCCATGTAATCGCAAGAATAGACGCACTTCCATAAGGAGCTGCCGAAACCGCATGTGTTGTCCCATCCTGTTCATGCCCTGGTAAGAATGGTTTGAGATGCGCTGCAACTCCAATTGGTCCCATACCAGGACCACCACCTCCGTGGGGAATGGCAAATGTTTTATGAAGATTCATATGACAAACATCAGCGCCAATATCTGCAGGACGAGCAAGCCCCACAAGCGCATTGAGATTAGCGCCATCGAAATAAACTTGTCCACCATTTTCATGAATAATAGAACAAATCTCCTTAATGCTTTCCTCATAAACACCATGTGTTGAAGGATAAGTAATCATGAGAGCAGCCAATTTATCCTTATGCAATTGCGCTTTCATTTTGAGATCATCTACATCAACATCACCATCGCTTAAACATTTTACCACAACGACTTCCATACCTGCCATATGTGCCGAAGCTGGATTGGTACCATGCGCAGATGCAGGAATAAGACAAACTGTACGTTGATGTTCTCCCCGTGATTGGTAATATCGTCGGATAGCCAAAAGCCCCGCATATTCACCTTGAGCACCAGAATTTGGCTGAAAAGAAACTTGTGCAAATCCTGTAATTTCGCACAACCACGCATTTAACTGATCGATCATCTCCAAATAACCCGCTGCATCCTCTTGTGAAACAAAGGGGTGTATATTGGCCATACTAGCCCAACTTACAGGCATCAGTTCAGCCGCCGCATTAAGCTTCATTGTACAAGAGCCAAGAGGAATCATAGCACGATCCAGTGCCAAATCCTTATCCGCCAAACGACGCAAAAAGCGCATCATATCTGTCTCTGAATGCACCGCATGAAAAAAAGGTTGGGAAAGAAAAGCAGCATCCCGTTTTTTGCCAAAGAGCTGTGGAGAAACCTGATCACCTAATTGTGCCCCAAAAAGCTGTGCTAAAGCACAAGCATCTTCTTCTGTCGATAACTCATCAAAATTGATTGCAATGGTGTCATCATCGAGAACACGAATAAGGCGTCCACTCATTTTGGCTTGATGTGCAATCTCTTTCGCTTTTCCCTTCACAACAATGCTTACACAATCAAAAAAAGATTCTCCTTCACAAAAAACACCTGCAGCCTCTAAACCAGCAACAAAACGACATGTTAAATGATGAATTCGCTGCGCAATTTCTTGTAAACCTTTCGGCCCATGCCAAACAGCATAAGCGGTTGCCATATTAGCCAACAAAGCCTGAGCTGTACAAATATTTGACGTCGCTTTATCGCGCCGAATATGTTGTTCACGTGTTTGCAAAGCTAAACGAAAACCAACACGCCCTCTCGTATCCACGGACTGACCAACAATACGCCCTGGAATAAGACGCGTTAACGCATCACTCACCGCAAGGTAACCAGCATGTGGACCACCAAAGCCCATTGGAACGCCATAACGCTGCATAGAGCCAACAACGATATCTGCCCCCCATTGAGCAGGTGGCTCCATAAGAGTAAGTGCTAAAGGATCAGCCACAACGATAACTAAAGCTCCCTTTTCCTTTGCCTCTTTTATGATCTCACTGTAATCATGAAAAGCACCTTTTGTATCTGGCCAAGATAAAACAATTGCCGCTGTATTAGAACAAATTTTCCTCTCTTGACTGATACAAATACCTTGTGTTTCAGCACGCGTTTGCGCAACACTTAAAGTCTGAGGATGTAAAAGACTCTGAAGAGAAATTTTTGTTTTTTTCTCACGAGAAAAGCGAAAAGCGAGGGCATTGGCTTCAGCTAAAGCGGTTGCTTCATCAAGAAGGGAGGCAGCAGCAACAGGCAAACCTGTGAGTTCACTCACCAATGTCTGAAAATAAAACAAAAGTTCTAAACGACCCTGACTAATTTCTGCTTGATACGGTGTATAAGCAGTATACCAAGCAGGATTTTCAAACAGATTTCGTAAAATAACTGGGGGGACATGAGTTCCATGATATCCTTGCCCAATAAAACTTTTGTGCACACAATTACGCTCCATCATCTTGGAGAGTTCTTCCAAGGCTTGTCCTTCACTAGCAGCCTTTGGCAAATTAAGTGAACGTCCCAAATGGATAGAATGTGGAACAGCTTGAGAAATGAGTGTATCAACACAATCAAGCTCTAAAACATCAAGCATTTTTTGTGTTTCATCAGGACGCAGCCCAATATGTCGAGAAGAAAAAGAACGCTCGATCATGATACTCATCCAATCAAAGCCTTATAAGCATCTTTATCCAACAGCCCTTCCAGTTGTGTCTCATCCTGCAATGTCATTTTCCATAACCAGCCTTCTGTTTCGGCTTTCTGATTTACCAATTCAGGATGATCAGCCAATGCTTCATTTATTTCGACCACTTCACCATCAAGAGGAGCATAAACATCTGAAGCGGCTTTCACCGATTCCACAACAGCAGCTGCCTCTCCTTTGGAAAGTTTTGTCCCACTTTGTGGTAAATCAACAAAAACCAAATCTCCTAATTGCTCTTGCGCATAATGCGTAACCCCAACAGTCACCACTTTTCCTTCAACGCTAAGCCATTCATGGTCTTGTGTAAAATAAGTTTTAGACATAAAAAATCATCCTTTAAAATAACGTTGTTCAACAAAGGGAAGTGAATGAACTGATAATACAATCTTTTTGCCTCGCAGTTCTGTAAAGACTTGTGTCCCTTCAACTTTACAATCAACAGGAACATAACCCATCGCGACAGGACCATCAAAAGAAGGACCAAAACCACCTGATGTTACAACTCCAATCTCATTACCTTGATCATCAAGAAGCACCGCACCAGCACGAATAGGTTGGCGCGTTTGGGGTTTTAATCCAACACGACAACGAGCAGGTCCTTTTTGCAGCGCTTCAAGAAAAGCCTTCGCGCCATAAAATTGTGCTTTTTCTCGAACACTTTTAGGAACAGCCCATGTTAGAGCCGCATCAATAGGTGTCGTATCAGGGGTAATGTCATTTCCATGCAAACACAACCCTGCTTCTAACCGCAAGCTATCGCGTGCTGCAAGTCCAATCCACTCAACACGAGAATCACTCAGCAATTTTTCAGCCAACATATGCGCATGCCCTATAGGCAAAGCAATTTCAAAACCATCCTCTCCCGTATATCCAGAACGCGTTATAAACCAATCTTGTTGTGGTTCGAATCCTTGCATAAAGAACAATTCATTCCCTGGTAAATCAGCATCAGCAAGAACAGCAGCCGCTTCAGGACCTTGAAGAGCAAGCAATACCCTTTCAAGAGCAATCACTTGACATTCAAAATCAACCGCACGCTTTTCCAATTCTACAAAATCAGCCTGTGCATTCCCAGCATTGGCGACCAACATAAAACGGCTCTCTTCCAAACGGGTAATGATAAGATCATCAAGAATACCAGCCTGCTCATTAAGCAAGTAATTATACCGTGAGTGCCCAATCTTTAAAGCTGCTGCATCAATGGGAAAAGCATAGGACAAAAATTCCACGGCTTGTGCCCCTTCAACAGCAATCAATTTCATATGAGAAATATCAAACAATCCCGCATGTGCACGCGTATGAAGATGCTCTTTCAAAACGCCAAGAGGATACGTTAAAGGCATGTTCCACCCCGCAAAAGCGCCAAATTTTGCTCCTGCTTTTTCATGCATATCATATAAAGGAAGTGTTTTTAAAGAAGATGTTTCTTGTGCTGTGCCCATAATAACTCCAAAGCTGCGCTAACGCCCACAGAATATGGACGTCTCTGCACCCCTCTGTCATCAACCTGAGAGACTCGCGAAAAAATTTTTCGCTTACACCTTCGGCGCGGGCTCTCCCGACTTTCCAGATCTGCCTTCTTCCTTTTACGGTCCTTAAAGCCTGAGAGATTATGGGCTATTTCCCCTTCGGCGGCAATGCGAAAACTCGCAATCTGCACTCTCCCGCAAAAGAATGAAAGAAACAATAACGCTCTTTCCAGCATGTTCTAATCTATAACCCATCTTTATCACACTGTCATTAGTAAAGTGATGAAAATGTTCTCATTTTAAAACTTGCATAAGCTGCTTCAAAAGATTTATAATAGTATCTTTTTGAACCTTACAAAAATTGCAAGGAACACATTTTAGGAAATTTAAGACAAAAATCAAAAGCTATAAACAAAAATACCTCTTGAAAATCATGCAAAACGTCACACACTAACAAGATCGCAAAGCAATATTCTTTCTCGCGCAGTTCAACCTTAAATATAGGGTTTCATATTCTTTTTTTAGAATAAGGACTTCAAGTATTTTATAAGTATGATTTTAATGCACAAGAAGTGGGTTTTTTTCTTTCTCAATAGTGTCATAAATTGCGACTATTTACAGACTAAACTACCGAACAAAGGTGACAAAATACTCATGAAAGCTGGTAATATCTCTTACAATTGCGAAAATGATCTTCCAAAGCAAATTGCCCTTTTTCCTTTAGAAGGTGCACTCTTACTACCCGGCGGTTTTTTATCACTCAACATTTTTGAACCAGAATCACTTGAAATGATTGAAAACGTAATGGTAACCGATCGTCTATTGGGCATTATTCAACCACTTTCATCGGATACAGACCGCTTCTCTACACAACTTTATAAAACAGGCTGTATAGGGCGCATTACAAACTACAGTGAAACAGGAAATGGACAACTATTCATTATCTTACAAGGTATTTGCCGCTTCACCTTAGAACAAGAATTGACAAACACAAAATCCTATCGAACAGCTCTCATCCAATCAAACATAAAAGACTTGCAAGAATTTGATGTTGAAGAAAGCATTAACCGAGAGAGCTTACTCGACGTTGTAGAAAAATATCTAACCATACATGAAATGGAATATAATTGGAGCAGTATCATAGAAGCCCCTACACCTATATTGGTTAATGCTTTTTCAGCTCTTATCCCCTTTACACCAGCAGAAAAGCAAGCTCTCCTTGAAGCTCCAGATATCGAAAGCCGTGCCCAAACTCTTCTTGCATTAACAGAACGCTCACTCATGAAACAAACAGGTACAGATTACCGTTTAAACTAATAAACGTCAAAACATGAAAAAAATGACCACAGACCCCAAAATGCTCGAATTACTCGTTTGTCCAATAACGAGAAGCACACTCTCTTACAACCGAGAAACACAAGAGCTCATTTCTCTCAAAGCCAAACTTGCCTATCCTATTCGTGATGGCGTCCCCATTATGCTTGCCTCAGAAGCGCGCCCTTTGCAAAACGATGAAAAAATAACCTATAAAAAATAAGAAAATTTCGTTCATTTTTTCTGGAGAAAGCTGTTATCAATCACTGCTCTATGAAAAGCTCTCTTTTGCTTGTGCAATCTTTTTAATATTGGTGCTAATCCACCACACGCCAGCACCAGCATTCTCTTTACCAACTCCCCTCTTTACCAACTTCCAATGTTATACTTACTCTAAAAAGTCTTTTGCTTCTAAATGCGAAAAGACGCTTCCGTTTTTATACAAAATAAATGGATAAAGTCATATAGTTACAATTTTAAACATACCCCATAATGATCACCAAGAAATTGTCCTAAATTTCATCAAAATAAAGGGATGCATTGCAACAGTTGCATGTAAACTTTGCAAAAAACAACCAAAACAACTGCTGTCACTCTGGTTGACGATTTAAAGAAATTACCCTATGAATGAGACTTGTGTTTTTGGTCGTATACGCGACGATCAAATAGGGTCTGGAAGCCCGAAAAACTCAAACTAGAAATAAAACCGCTTTTTGCGGATATCCCGGAATTTCCGGGGGCTCTTGTTATGTCCAAGTGCTCTCAGCACTAAAAGCAAGAGGCTGTTTTGAGTCAGCACTTCCAGACCCCGGAATACTAATGCGAGGGCGCTCGCAACCGGAGGGGGAGCAAAGTGCGAGCCAAAAATTTACATTTTTACGACATTTCTTTAGGCAAAAAAATTCGCTTTAGAAGAAACGTCATGGTTTTTTCTCAAAAACAATTAGGGAGTCATTTGAGCGTAACGTTTCAACAAATTCAAAAGTATGAGAAAGGTTTAAATCGCGTAAGTGCAAGACGTTTACAAGAAATTGCTCATATATTAGATGTTCCCGTTTCCTTCTTTTATGCTGATAACACAAAAAAAGAAGATCCCCTCTATCATTATGATGACAGAGTAGAAAGCAAAGCAGAATATTTACTTTTGCAAAGTTTCAGAATGCTGACCCGCAAAAAACAAAGGGCTATTTTGCAGTTGATTTCTGGTGAAAAAAATGACCCCTTATTTTCATAAGTTCACTGAAAGAACAATCAACGCCCTTAATAACATTGAAAAGAATTTTGGCTGTCTCCCCACACCTCATGAGAACGAAAATTCTTAAATCTAATCTGATCTGTAAATAGTCCGAATTCTAACGAATTTAACTGAGCAATAGCGCTTTGATTCATAATGATATATCTAACGTTATGTATATTGAATGAGTGTCTCGAATATCATAAAATTCTTTCATTTCAAACTTGTTCTATATTGAATCAATCAAAATCATTTATTTGCACATTACAAGCAGAGTTAGCGTGTGAGTAAAAATGTACAAAAAAGGCATACCTCTTAATTGAATCGTCTCACATACCAAGAACTGTAGCCACATTGAGTGCTGAAAAAATGTATGATGATGCTAACTTACTCTTTTTTTAAACATTAAACATGGAGGTGTTCAACGGTTTTCCACTCATATAATCCACTTGAAACAAAAGGCTCGCCAAACAAGCCTAAGAATATTCCCACACACTTAAATATATCAAGAAAGCTTAAAGATCTTATACCACCATACTTCAAATAACGATATTTTATAGCATAACAGGATTAAAGTAAAAAACAGACACGAAAAAACTATATGTATAACTTTCATAAGAATTTATTTATATAATGGATACTTAAGTTTATCCTGTTGTGCCATAAATTCTATCATTTAAGGTATGAGAATATGAAGCATGCATACCTCTTTGAAACATTCAAATGTTTTTTAGGTGCCAAATGTTTTTTTAAATATTTTTAGGCTTGCTTGTTGAGCCTTAAGTTTCAAGTGAAAAATGGGAAGCCGCTAAAAGTACCGCTAGAATCTGGCTGTTTACAGACTGAATAGGAAGCTTCGCTTTTAAGGGCATAGGGAGAAGATCAAATACTTCAACACTTAAATTCCCCCAACGCGATACGTAATAGCATCCTTAAAAAATTCAAAATAGTGAAGGTAAACAATTGACAGAAGATACGGAATTCACTTAATTAAAGTGCTCTCTAAAAGAGATAACAGTTTAGCGTACAATATTCAATTTTTCAATTCTGAAAGATTAAAAAGACGTATCATTTGAAATAAAACAACTTATTGTGCTGATGATGATTGATGTGTACAAAATTGAGTTGTTGAAAATCAAAAATATAATTTAATGATGTTCCTTGACCAACTCACTCTCTCCTGAGTATAGCACGGGGAATAAACGTGGAGAGACATGAGGAGTATATAGAAAATGAGTTTTAAAGTTGCAATTGTCGGCGCAACCGGAAATGTTGGTCGTGAAATGCTTACAATTTTAGAGGAACGTGGTTTTCCTGCGCATGAAATTGTCCCTCTAGCATCACGACGCTCATTAGGACAAGAAGTTTCTTATGGAGATAAAACTTTAAAAGTAAAAGCACTGGATACTTACGATTTTTCTGACACAGATTTTTGTCTGATGTCCGCGGGAGGAAGCATTTCCAAAGAATATGCTCCTAAAATCGCTGCCGCTGGCTGTGTCGTCATCGATAATTCCTCCACGTGGCGCTATGATTCCAATGTTCCGTTGATCGTCCCTGAAGTCAATGCCGAAGCTATAAATGCCTTTTCTAAGCGTAATATTATAGCAAATCCTAATTGTTCAACAATTCAACTGGTCTTAGCTTTAAAACCTCTCCATGATGCTGCAATCATTAAACGTGTTGTTGTCTCTACATATCAGTCGGTTTCTGGAGCTGGTAAAGAAGGAATGGACGAACTTTTCGAACAATCACGTGCTGTTTTTGTTGCAGACCCAATTACATCAAAAAAATTCACTAAACGCATTGCCTTTAATGTCATTCCTCATATCGATGTTTTCATGGAAGATGGTTATACAAAAGAAGAATGGAAAATGACTGCTGAGACAAAGAAAATTCTCGATCCGAAGATTAAATTAACAGCCACTGCTGTTCGTGTCCCTGTCTTTATCGGTCATGCCGAAGCTGTCCATGTTGAATTTGAAAAACCACTAAGCGTATCTGAAGCACAAGCGCTTCTTCGCGATGCTCCCGGTTGTCAGCTTATCGATAAACACGAAGATGGTGGCTATACCACACCTTATGAATGTACCGGAGAAGATGACACCTTTATTAGCCGTGTTCGTGAAGATATCACCGTTGAAAATGGTTTAGCTTTCTGGGTTGTCGCCGATAATTTAAGAAAAGGAGCAGCATTGAACGCAGTTCAAATTGCTGAATTGCTCATTTCTCGTAATTTGATAAAGCCTAAGTCCGTAAATTAACGCCCTGTCCGAAAGGATGAAGAGCCCTAGCCGGTCTGTCAAAAGTCCGGCTTCTCTTCAGCAGGATCTTCCCCTGCTGGGGATTCATACCGCCAGTCTAAAGGACTGTAATTCGGGGTATTGAAAAATTTTACTCTGAATATCCATGAATACCTCGCCACCTTAATTAATCATCGCCGCCCTAATGCCATTTTACGGTACAATAGGATCAGCAGCATAAGCGTTTTTTGCTTCATGCTGCTGATCCTTTTTATCATTCCGGTTGTGAAATTAACTTACCCTTATCGAGCAGGATAAGTCACAACACGGTAACGTGTTTCATTACGTTCAAAGTTTTTATAATTGACATTATCAGGAAAGAAGGGATTATAAGCATTTACGCGCTTTACAGAAACTCTTTGTGCTTTGGGCGAAGGATTTAAAATTGTCCGTTCATCTCTTTTTTTGACACCTGTAGAATCGATAATCATATCTGTTCTGTAGAGTTTTTGTATGTTTTTCCGTGTTTTTTGAATCGCCGGAAGAGCTTTAAAACCAGAAACAACCTGTTTTACTTTTTCTTTTTTTACTTTTGGCGATTTTCTCATAGCATTTGGCTTTACTGGCATCTTTGTAAAAGCAACGGTAGGAACATTGTTGACATTGACATAACGTGCAGATGCCCAACCAACCTTTCCGTGATAACCAAGAGAACACCAAGTTTTATTGGACAGACAACCATAAATTTGCACTTTTGCTCCCATTGGAACCATTGTGATTACTTTATAAGCTGTCGCAGGGCCTGTGCGTAAAGATACCTGACCTGATGCAACACGAGCAACTGTTCCTGCAATGGTTCCAGCTTCCGCGTGAGAAGCAGTCACAGCCACCCCCGACGCTCCCAAAGCCCATAAAATCATTGTTGTTGATAAAAATTTCTTTCTTAACATTATTTTTCTTCCTCTCTCAAAACATGTGAAGGGCAAAATTTCGCCTTTGCAAAAATTTGCCGCGGTTAAATCCAATGATCTGCAACCTTTATTTCCCGCCCAAAAGCCCCCTCAACATTGCAACAAAATCTCTCTTTATTCCCCTTATTCCCCCTCTACACGAACACGGCCTTTTGATCTTGATTGCGCAGTATGCTCCTCATAAATTTACAGCTAAAGCATCATTTGATTATCTGGTCCTTCAACCAATCGTCCCTTAAAGAAGTTTTTAAAGTGTTATTGGTTCCCTCAACAAATGATTGCAATAAAAGAATTGATTGCCTGAATTTCAGAGAATGAATGATGATAAGCCCCCAAAATACTAAAAATAGGAGGAAAAATAATACTCTTTTAAAAATAAAAGTGATTGAATATTCTCTAAAGCTTGTATAACTTTAAATCTTCCTAAAAAATACAGAGTATAAAAATACAGAGTATATTGAAACTTCCCTCAAAAAAGCTCTTGGAAAAGAAAGTTAAAAGTACATGACATTAAAAATTTTTTCTCGTAGTCGGATTATAGGATTATTCCTCTCTCTCTTTGCACTTTTTTTATCTACGGTTTTTGTCATGGCTACAGACAAATCAAAAATCAAACTTGGTATTATGGAAGGGCGGGATGCGATTATTTGGAAAACTGCTGCTGAACAGGCTAAAAAAGCTGGTTTAGATATTGAACTCGTTTATTTTTCTGATTACGCTTTGCCTAATGACGCTGTCAACGCAGGAGAGATCGATGCGAATGCTTTTCAGCACGCTCCTTATCTTAATGAACAAATGAAACAACGTGGCTATAAACTTTCAATTGTCGGCTATACATTTATTGCTCCAATCGGTGTTTATTCGCACAAAATCAAAGACTTAAAAGATCTACGTGATGGTGCACATGTTGGTATTCCAAACGACCCATCTAATGGTGGAAGAGCCTTACTTCTTCTCAATTCTTTAGGTCTCATTAAGTTAAAAGATCCCCATAATATTCTTGCATCTCCACTTGATATTATCGAAAATCCTAAAAACCTGCAAATTCGTGAACTCGATGCTGGTATGTTAGGGCGAGCTATTGACGATTTTGATCTTGCAATTATAAACACAAACTGGGCTATTGTTTCCGGATTAAACTTCGAAAAAGATGTCGTCGCATGGGAGAGTGCAAAAAATAATCCTTATGATAATATCATCGTTGTACGCACGAGCGAAAAAGATGAGCCATGGGTTAAAAAATTAGTTGCCGCTTACAACAACGATCTCATCCGTGCAAAAATAAAAGAGATTTTTGGCAAAACCGCCCAAACTTCTTGGTAATTGTGCCAAATATCCGAGTAATTGTGAATGGAAAAACCTACTCTTATCTCCTTAAAAAACATCAGCCGTTGTTTTAACAAAACGGCTGGTGTTCCGGTAATTAATAATCTCTCTTTAAATATCCATGCTGGTGAAATCCTTGGGATTATTGGGCGCAGTGGAGCAGGAAAATCAACACTTATCCGCTGTTTAAATGGGTTAGAGAAGATTGATGCAGGGTCCATTTTTTTTGAAGGTGTTGATATTTCAAATCTATCAGAGATAGAGTGGGCACCTTACCGTCAACGAATTGGGATGATTTTTCAACATTTCAACCTTCTCTCATCGCAAAATATTCTTGATAACATTGCATTGCCGCTTAAATTAAGTGGTGTAAGTAAAAAACAACGCCACAAACGTGCCCTTGAACTGATTGAATTGGTTGGGTTATACGGAAAAGAATATTGCTATCCGGCACAATTGTCAGGGGGGCAAAAACAACGCGTTGGCATTGCTCGTGCGCTCGCTGCTAATCCTAAAATATTGTTATCAGATGAAGCCACCTCTGCTCTTGACCCTGAAACAACACAATCTATTCTAGAGCTCCTTGCTGATATTAATAAACACCTCAATCTCACGATTGTGCTCATCACCCATGAAATGGAAGTTGTGCGCACCATAGCGCATCGCGTTGTTGTTCTTAATCAGGGGAACATCGTAGAAGAAGGACGTGTGAAAGACATCTTTACATCACCGCAAGACGATACAACCATAGCCATGCTCAAGCTTGTCACCCCGCAACTTCCTGAAAAATTTGCGAAAAATCTCAAACCAATCGGGCGAGAAGCTGTCATTGAAATCAATATTGCCGGTGAAATTGCCCAGCAGCCTTTTCTTCATCTTCTAGAAAATGAGAGTGGTTTAAAAGCACGTATTTTGCATGGTGGCATTGACACAGTTCAAGATGAAACCATCGGGCGACTCTTCTTGGCTCTTCCTGGAGAAGATAAAGAAGCTTTAGAAAAAGCTGTTCAATGGTTAACGAAAAAAGGACGATATTGTGAGGTCTTAGGCTATGTTTAATGTTTTGTCTCATGAACTTCCCCAAGCTGTTATTGATACAATATTGATGACACTTAGTGCTTCTTTTATGGCATTTATTATAGGACTTCCCCTTGGTCTTCTTCTTCACACAACAGCACGCGGGGGGATTTTTTCCTCATCTCTCATCAATCGCCCTTTAAGCATGATCATTGACAGTATTCGTGCCATTCCCTTTATTATTCTTGCATTTTATCTTCTTCCCGTTACGCGTATCGTTGTAGGAAGAGGGATAGGAATGCCTGCTGTAATTTTTATACTGACCATTTCAGCTATTCCTTTTTATGCACGCATGGCGGAACTCTCTTTTAAAACCGTTGAAAACGGTCTCATTGAAGCGATCCGCTCTATGGGTGCAAGCCGTCTTCAAATTATCAGACATGTTCTTATTCCTGAAGCTCTCCCTAGCCTGATTACAGGTTTTACAGTTATGATCATTTCTCTCATAGGAGCCACCTCACTTGCTGGATATCTTGGTGGAGGCGGTTTAGGAGATATGGCAATCCGCTATGGCTATCAACGCTATAATACCTTCATCATGACCATTGTCATCATTCTTTTGATCATGCTCAATATTATAACCCAATGGACTTCTGATAAAATCGTACAAAAACTTGATAAAACAAAACATTAAAAGACTTAGAATTTCACATACCAATATCATCATCCTCTTTGCCACTTTCCAAGTGCAACAACCCTTGCCTATCGAAAACGCTCATAAGAGATTAGGAACTTTTTTCTTAAACAGTTTTTATCTCTCCCCATCCGTTTGTAACATGAAAGAAAATAGTTTTAACTGATTGAATATAAAAGAGAATGAAATAAGAGATCTCACAGTATGTGAGACTCTCTCTTAACATAAAAATGATAAATTATCATGTCAAATTAAGACATTGGTCACGACCTTTCCCAACCTTAGATAACATATTGAATTTATAATGATAATATGGCGTTATTCATATTGGATGAGAACTCTGAATCCCGTAAAGTCCTCTCATTCCCAATTTGTTCCATATCGAATTAATCAAAATCTCTCGCTTGCATGTTACAAGCAGGAAGAGCCGTGTGAGTAAAAACTATACAAGCAAGGGAGGCGTGCCTCTTATGAATTATCTCAAGCACCAAGACCTGTCTTAAACATTGGGTGCTAGCATATAATATGATAGTACCGGTTTTCTTCTTCACAGGCATAAAGACATGGGGATGCTCAATGGCTTTATCGTTATACTCTTCACAGGCGCCATTGCGAAATGGGTGTGACGAGCGTTGAGAGATGTTTCTTTAAAATAAGCCCGTGAATTGGCAACGCAAGTATATTCCATTTGAAACATTCTGTTTTATGTGAGAGCTGTGACCCCATTAAAGAATGCTATAAACAAAAGCGTGAGGCAATGCACTATCTTCACCAAGAAACTCCTCTTCAAAACGATCTAGGAAAGATAGCAATCTGCTATAGCTATCAACGCTATGATAGCTCCAGCATATCTATCACCCTATAGATTATTCTCAATATTATCATTGAAGAAACTTCTCATAGAATTGTACAAAAATTTTATAAAATAAAGTACTCAAACTAATCTAGATATTGGAAGATTTTTCCCCCATCACTGCCACAATAAGCCATTGAGCCGTAAGAGCTGGTTTTTTTAACTGTTCAATTTCCACCGTAACCCCATAATGGAAAACCACTCGACCAGAAGGGCGAATTTCTGCATCATCTAACACAAAACGCGCACGTACCCGTACCCCTGTTTTCACAGGACTCATGAAGCGTACTTTATCGAAACCATAATTAATCCCCATTGTGCTCCCCTCCAACTCTGGAAGCGCCTCATAAGCGAGCGTAGACAAAAGCGATAATGTTAAAAACCCATGAGCAATTGTGCCCCCAAAAGGTGTCTTTTTAGCCTTTTCCTCATCAACGTGTATCCATTGATGATCATCTGTAGCGCATGCAAACTGATTAATCATATCCTGTGTAACAAGACGCCACCCCGATAATCCCACTTCTTTCCCAATAAAACTGGTAACATCTTGTATTGCTATTTTTTGCTGCATAACGCTATTCCTATTTTATTTGATAAAAACGACCACCCCTCTTGCTTTTATAAAATCCATTGATTAGAGCATCAAGAATAAAAGATTAATTGTCTTAAAAACAAATGCACCTTATGAATGAGAAAAGTTCTTTAGCAGAATAGTTTTCAAATGGGAAAAAAGAATGGCAAGCAATGTGAACCTAACAGGTTTAGCGCATGATTTAAAACAACGTGCAGAAAAGCATCCCCCCATCCGTATTGGACTGATTGGTTGTGGTGAAATGGGCACAGATTTATTATCAAGTATCGCGCATATGGATGGTATAACAGTTGCTGCAGTAGCCACTAGGACGCCGTCACGTATTTTTGATGCCGCTACAATAGCCTATGGCGAGGATGGACATGTCTGTGAAGTTGAAAATACTTATGCTCTCACGCAAAGCATTGAAAAAAATTTGATTGCAGCAACAGATGATATTGACCTTGTTTTACGTCATGAACAAATTGATATTATCGTTGATGCAACAGGCTATCCCGAAGCAGGAGCAGAAATTGGTATCAAAGCGCTTGAGAATAACAAACATCTTGTCATGATGAATGTTGAAGCAGATGTTACAATTGGCGCTTATCTCAAACATGAAGCAGAAAAACGAGGACTCATTTATACACTTGGTGCCGGAGATGAACCAACTTCTTGTATGGAACTTATAGAATTTGTTTCAGCCCTTGGACATAAGATTGTTGCAGCGGGTAAAGGAAAAAATAATCCTCTACGCTTTGATGCTACACCTGATGCTTACGAAGAAGAAGCATTCCGGCGTAATATGAATGTGCGCATGTTGGTTGAATTTATTGATGGTTCCAAAACGATGGTTGAAATGGCAGCAATTGCCAATGCCACTGGGCTTCTCCCCGATTGCCCAGGAATGCATGGACCACAAGCGGCGCTGCAAGATTTAAACAAAGTGCTTATCCCAAAACAAGATGGAGGCATTTTACAGCGATATGGTATTGTAGATTATTCAACAGGCCAAGGTGTTTCCCCAGGTGTTTTTGTCATTGCAGAAATAGCACACCCACGTTTACGTGAACGTATGGAAGATTTAAAAATTGGTCAGGGGCCTTATTTCACCTTTCACCGCCCCTATCATTTAACAGCAATGGAAGTTCCCCTCACCTGCGCACGCGTTATGCTTTATGGCAAAAAAGATATGGTTCCTCTTAGCCATCCCGTAGTAGAAGTCTGTGCTGTTGCTAAAAAAGATTTACATCCAGGTGATCAGCTAGACTTTATCGGTCTTTATACTTATCGTGCTTGGATAATGAACATCGCAGAAGCACGCGCTCACCACGCCATTCCTTGTGGTCTTTTAGAAAAAGCAACAGTAACAGCTGCAATTAAAAAAAACGAACTCATTACAACACATAATACTGCTATTCGTGAAGATCAATGGATTGCGCGTCTTCGTGCTAAACAAGACCTTTTACTTCATAACCCTTCTTCCGCTAAGCTATAAACACTCCTTAATTACCTTACTTAACAGCATCTTTCCCTTACACAACGAAACAACCCAGAATACACTTGTATCGCAAATACAAGTGTTTATGTTTTAATAAAGGCATTTTCAACGATGCATATCACCACTTATCTCTCACAATATGGCGCATAAATGCTACAATATAAACCACCCCATGATATGACATAAGATTCATTGTGTATCACTATCTTTACTCTATAAAGATACAAACCGGCATCACCATTTATTTGTCAATATTACGACAGCCCTTGAGCCTTAGAGATGATTCATGAGAAGAATTTTACTCTTTTTTTTAATAATTTTATCCATACACGAACACAACTTGTGATACGTAAAAAATACTTTTGATGGATTTAACATAAACAACTTTGAAATGATAATTTATCATTTTTCTTATTGCATAAGAGCTATGAATACAGGGATCTTTTTATTTTATCCTCTTATAAAAAATAAAAAAATTTAAAAAGGATAAAATATGCCTTTGATGAATAATCTTCATATGAGAGAATATAGACAATATTAAAAAGCTGATAAAGATAATGATTATACTAGCCTTATTACTAGAGAATAAACATAAACTGTAAAAAATCAGGTTACACTATTTTGTAAAAAACCATAAATGTAGGACCTTGAACTTTAATAATGTTAATAAAAGCTATATTTAGTATTAAGAATAGTGATTTTTATTCAATACAGTATAAATAAGTTCAAATATTTATTTTTTCAAAATCATGAAGCGAACAAAAAAATCATCGACTTTGTCGATGATCTTTCTGCTAAAGTGTAGTAAATATTCCCCAAAGAGATACAACAGCACCTAATACATCCCCAACACATAAAGAAGCAAGAAGTGATAAAATACCTATTCCCCCCCAAAAGGCTGCACCTGAAAAAGCAGCAGTTTTTTCAACTTTCCCCAAAGCAATGCCATCTTGTTCCTCAACGCCTTGAATAACAGCTCTATCCACAGCTTTAATAGCTACATTTTTTTCTAGTGTAGAAATAGTAACTGCCACTCTCTCTTGAAATTGATCTTTTACAAAACTTGCATTTCCCTCTATAGTTTGTACAAAAAAGAGAATAAATAGTGTAAAAGTAAATGAACATACACGATTTTTAAATATTTTAAACATAGCTTTCTTTGCTCCTCTTTTCTTCACTGAAAAAATGAAAGAATATTCACATATATAAAAACCAAAACTTATATTTAATCATTTATATAATTACACATAATAAAATATTATATGTAATTATATTTTATATATAACACATTGTGTATTGCATGTAAAGACACAAAAACAACAAATGATAAAAATAATTTATTCCTTTTACACTATAATAACTAAGATCCTAACAGTAATATATTGTCATTGTTATTTATCTACTTCAAGATAATAAAAATTTATCAAATTGCTTATTATAGTAAAGATTAAAAAATAAATTGATTTGAAAATTTATATAATAGAACTTTTATAAATAATTTAAAATGTAATTAAATTTTAAAGAACTATAACATTAAAAACTGTCAATCTAATGATAATTATTCTCTATTATTTCAATAAATATAAAAATGAAATAGTACTTAATGAATTTTTATTATATCGCTCATCAATAAACTTTAAAATAAAATTGATAGCGAAAAAACTCGATCTAAAACAAATCTATCCTAATAAGCAAACCTTAAAATAGTATATTATTTTTCTATAAAACAGTTATAAAATATAAAAAGAAATTAAGATCTCTATTTTCAAATAGAAAAGACATTAATAAAATGATTCTCAACTTTTACTGATATATAAAGAAAATAGCGCATAGCATCTTCAAAAAGGTAATTTAGCTCCTTTATCTCATACAGCATAAAAAACTCAAAATATTGACTTTCAAACCTAACAAAACAAACGCATAAAATAAATAAACCTATCAGATTTACAAAAATATTATAAGCAACACTAGAGCACCAAAAAACTACCTAAAATTACATAAAAAGAGAGTCATGAAAAATGAGATGATCCCCCAAAATACTGAAAAATTTTTCTTTCTTAATTTTCATAAAAGTTATTCCATATTTTTCGTCAATATTGTAGAGCGCAGCCCTATTTATATTTTGAATAATTCTATTTACTCTGTATTAGTAAAAATAATTCTCTTTTAAATAAGTTTTTGGCAATATTCACATAACTGTATGCAATTTGTACAAAGTAAATAATAATAAAGAATTGATAAAATACTTGAAAAAAACTGATATTAAATGATAAATTTATCAACTGATCATTTTAATAGCAGGATAATAATCTATAATAATCATTTATTGTTTTGCATGTTGAATGAGAGAACTAACTATTATAGGATTCTCTTAATTTTAACGCTGTTTATATTGAATTAATCAAAATTCTTCGCTTTCAAAGCACAAAAGAAAACGATGTGTCTGTGTAAAAAAACTTGAAGAAAGGAAAATATCACTTATGAGATATTTTAACTATCAAGCGCTGTTAACACAGTATTGAAAACTGACAAAGTGAATAGTGGAGCCCCTTTTTACTTTAAAAATATAAATATAGTGAAGTACAATACATTTTATATTGTGAGGATTTACCGTTATACCCTTCACGAACAGCGTCGCAAAATAGGCTTGGATACCTTGAGAAAGGTTTCTTTAAAACAAGCGTATCAATGTGCAACACAATGGCGTTCTGTCTATCATGTATCCAACGGTGTTTCTTCTTGAATCATCTTATAAACTCATCGAGCTCTCTGAGACTGCAAGTTTATCTTACGTGAATCCTTCCCTTTATATTCATTTTTTCTCATGAACAATAAAGTCTGTTAAGATACGATCCAAAGTAAAATCAATCAAAAAACATTTCTATTCTTTTTTACTATACAGATACTTGAATTAAGAATTTATAACTCCTGATTGCAACCAAAGTCTGTACTATTGCAACAATAGAAATAGTTTTGTTATCCTCGCTCCATAGTAAAAAGAAGAATATGCACCTTACAGAAAAAATTGCGCTTTCAATAAACAATGAAAAATTTATTTTTCATTACATGATGTGAAGTATTTAATCTGTATGAATATTTACTTATTAAAAATGAGAATATGCATCAGAAAGTCTTACCAAAGATAGCTATCTTTAGAAAGCTCGCCTCATATTACAAAAAATTTGAGTTGGCTTTGCTCAATAAAATCTTCACTATTGTTTGACAAAGCTCTCATTTTTATAGCATCCATATGTGATGTAAAAAGACGCCTATTTGCGTTTCTCTTATAGATAGATTAAATAGTGACAGCACTTTTGATCATTTTTTCTGTGTTAACTTCTCTTTTGGGCAATAATTTATGGTATCTGACACGCCTTTTCTCGCTCTTTTACCTTTGGGCGCACACGAATATCACGGAGAGCACCTTCCCTTCGAAACCGACTGGATCATTGCTGAAGCTTTTGCAAAAGCCCTCACTTTACAAACAAAAGAACAATTTCATATCGCACTTTTACCGGTTGAAAAGATTGGCTATTCTATAGAACATATGGATGTTACAGGCACACAAACGCTCACCTTTTCCGACGCTATTGAGCGATGGATAGAGATTGGTGAAAACTGCTATCGCAAAGGAATAAAGCGTTTTCTTCTTCTCAATGCCCATGGAGGCAACTCACCCTTAATGAGCATTGTTATCACCGAATTACGGAGGCGTTTTTCAATGCTTGCGGTAGCAACAAGTTGGAGTCGTTTTGGTTTGCCACAAGGTTTAATGGCACCGTCTCAACAGCATCTTGATATCCATGGAGGATTTATCGAAACCTCTTTAATGCTCTATTTAGCACCGGAAAAAGTTCATATGGAAAAGGCAACAAATTTTCATAATAAACAAGCGGATATGATTGCCAACTATCAGTATTTACGCGCTTATGGTCCTCATGCCTTTGGCTGGACAATGCGAGATCTAAATACGCAAGGTGCAGCAGGAAACGCAAGCAAAGCAACACCACAAGCCGGTGAAGCAATATTTTCTCATGTTCTGTCTCAGCTTCGTGATTTACTTGATGATATCAATCGATTTAACATAAACACATGGCAATAAAGAACAATAAAAGGTCTCTCCATGGAAACGACACACCCAAAAAAACTTCCCGTTACGGTTCTCACAGGCTATCTTGGTGCAGGAAAAACCACCCTTCTCAACCGCATTCTCAGTGAAAATCATGGCAACCGTTATGCCGTCATTGTCAATGAATTTGGTGAAATTGGTATTGATAATGACCTGATCATTGAATCAGATGAAGAAATTTATGAAATGAATAATGGCTGTGTTTGCTGCACCGTGCGTGGTGATCTCATTCGCATTCTGGAAAGTTTGATGCAACGTTCTCATCGATTTGATGCAATCATTATAGAAACAACAGGGCTTGCAGATCCCGTTCCCGTAGCACAGACCTTTTTCATGGATGATACGGTCCATGAAAAAACAGCTCTCGACAGTGTCATCGCGGTCGTTGATGCAAAGCATTTGCCCTCTCAACTGAAAAAAAGTCGTGAAGTTGAAGAACAAATTGCTTTCTCTGATATTGTTCTCTTAAATAAAATTGATCTTGTCAGCGAAGAAGAACGTGCACACGCGCAATCGCTCATTCTTGCAATTAATCCCAGAGCCATAATTTACGCAACAGAGCGCGCTAACATCCCTCTTGATAAACTCCTCAATCGAGGTTTCTTTGATCTCCAACGCACTTTAGATAATGATCCCCATTTTCTTGACCATCAGCACGCAGACCATGTCTGTGGTCCCGATTGTAATCATGATCATGCACATCACCACAAATCCACCATTCATGATATTACAATAACCTCTGTAAGTTTAAAAACAGGTGCTCTACAACCAGAAAAGTTTTTCCCTTGGATCCAACAGATTACGCAGCAACAGGGACCTGATATCTTACGTCTCAAAGGCATTATCGCCTTTCAAAGAGACGATGATCGTTATGTCATTCAAGGTATACACATGCTTCTTGAGGGACAACATCAACGCCCATGGCGTGAAGATGAAAAACGAGAAAGTCGCCTTGTTTTTATAGGACGCTCTCTTGATGCTGAAAAATTAAAAACTGGTTTTGAAAATTGCGCATAAGTGAGTGATAATGCCAAACATTACCCATTATGATCTCAAAAGTTACTGCCTTTCTTGCGGTTTTATAGGCAATAAACCAGCTTTTGTTTCCGTAGAAGGTTTCATTGTTTTGTTTAATCCAACCCCACAAATCTTTGAAGTTCACAAAGGAATAATTTCAAGCCATTTTTCCCATGACAATACCGCGATCATCACAGGTGGAGAAGATGGAAAAGTCTGTCAAACAACCGCAGCGGGACATACAGAAGTGCTAAGCCAAAAAGAACGCAAATGGATAAACAACGTTGCTTTTGGTCCACAAAAAGCTTTTGCTTTTTCCTCCTCACGTTTCGCATTTGTGCATGTTGGAAAAAAACGACAAGAGCTTACACATGAACGCAGTGTAGAAGGCCTCGCTTTTGCCCCAAAAGGTTTACGACTTGCCGTTGCCCATTACAATGGAGTTACTCTTCATTGGTTATCAACGCAAATATCTCCCACCACATTGGTATGGAAAGGAGCTCATTGTGGCGTCACCTTCTCGCCAGACAACCGCTATGTCATTTCTACCATGCAAGAAAACGCCCTCCATGGCTGGCGTCTCACTGATAATCAGCATCTCCGCATGAGTGGCTACCCAAGCAAAGTCAAAAGCTGGTCTTGGAGCGTGAAGGGAAAATGGTTAGCAACATCCGGTGCATCAGCAGCCATTGTCTGGCCCTTTCATACAAAAGATGGCCCCATGGGAAAAACACCACTAGAACTAGGAACACGAGCAAATGCGCTTGTTAGCACCGTTGCATGCCATCCACGCAAAGAAATTGTAGCAATAGGCTTCAATGATGGAATGATTTTGTGTGCACATTTTCATGATGGAAAAGAAGTCCTTCTAAAAGGTTATGGGAAAAGTGCTATCTCAGCACTCAACTGGGATCAGACAGGGTACAACCTCACCTTTGGTAGCGAAAATGGTGAATGTGGTATAATCAATATCACTGATTAAACCAAGCACCAACAAGCGCAACCATCGCTGATAAAAAATGCCTACGCAATCCCCCAGAAGCAATTGCGCATGAAACCCATCTTCCTCTCTAAAAAATAAACACACTTACGAGGCGTTTTCAATCACAAACCAAAGAAATCATATATTGTGGACCTTTTTCATCAAGACAAAAGAACCATTTAGAAAAGATAAGAGAAGATTTTAATAAAGTAAAAGGCAGCATTTTCTACTGCCTTTTTTATAAAATGACATATCATACTTTGTCAAAAAAGGTGGCGCAAACCAGCAGAGAAACTTGCTCCAGAAAACCCTGCTTTTGTCAGTTTATGCTGATAATTTATATCTCCATAAAGAGAAAGTTTTGAAGAAAGACGCGCATTAAAACCAAGCCCTGCTTCCAAAGAAGAACCAAAAAAACCTAATTGGAAATCGTTTTTAAAAGAAACAAATTGCTTATCTTCAAAACTATGCAAATAAGAAAGCTTACTATAAAAAGAAACGACACGTCCCTCTTCAGAAACATTAAGTGTCTTGCTTAAACGCCCACCAACACGCCCCACCCATTGATGAAATTTTCCTAAATCAACATCAATATTATCAACATCATGTGCCGGATTAAACTGAAGATGCTGATAAACAACCTGAATCTGCGGATCAAAAATAACACCTTTATACCCTGTTGCAAACGTTCTGCCACTTGTTAAAGAACCGCTAAACTGTTTACCCTTTAACGCTACAACCTTGCCCCGTGCTAGTGTCAAAACATCTCCCTTAAAAAGTCCATACGATAATACTCCATCGATATAAAAACCCGTATCATGCTGTAAACTTCCATAGGCTCCAACAGACCATTTATCAAATGCGCTTTTTTTGCTTTGTTCAACATCCTGTGGGTTTAGAGAGAAGTTTCCATAGTTCCCCAAAGCCCCAAAGAATGTACGACTGTATAAACTCTCAGTCTCGTTTAACAAAACACCTGCTTCCAATGCACTATAATCGAGTTCTGCTCCATAGCCATATTCAAAAGCAGATAAATTGGAAGCATAATGATGACTACCACCATAAGCATGCAGAAAAAAGGCTGGCTTTTCATCATCCTTCCAAGAGGAATGAAAAGCATTCCGCATTGTCTCTACCGTCTTATTTTGCGTGGTCATATCCACTAAACCAGCATGAAATAAGGTATTTGGCAAAAGAAGATAAGTTGGCAATTGAGGAACAACAGCTCTAATTTGGAGATTAGACTGAACATTAAGCGACATAGGAAGATTAGATGAAGGTTCAACAGGGTCAGAAGATGTAGAAGGCTTTTGTTCAATAGGAGCAGAAGCAGGAGAAACAGAATCTGCAGATGAAGGAGGTGCCAAAACAGAAGGCGAGTCAGACATCAACAAGGTAGGAAGTGGATCGGGTGGCGAAGGGGGAGGATCAACAGGATCAGAAGATGTAGAAGAAGAAGCTGTGGCAGATGTCAATGACGTAGGAAGTGGATTGGGGGGAGAAGGTGGAGGATCAACAGGATCAGAAGATTTAGAAGAAGAAGGTATGGCAGATGTCAATGACGTAGGAAGTGGATTGGGGGGCGGAGAATTTAAAGGACGAGATAATGAAAACGAAGCCGGTTTAATAAATGGACCATTATAAGTACCTATT
Organism: Bartonella sp. MF74HXZ; assembly: GCF_042194445.1. NCBI lineage: Bacteria > Pseudomonadati > Pseudomonadota > Alphaproteobacteria > Hyphomicrobiales > Bartonellaceae > Bartonella > Bartonella sp. MF74HXZ. The sequence goes on from NZ_JBHIMW010000008.1 coordinate 38,860, forward strand.
CTAGAAGAAATATAGATACCTTCAAGACGGAAATCCCAAAAATCCCCCTCACCTTCCACTAATCTTTGCCTAGCATCCGCTTTTCCAAAGGGCGAATTTGGACCATAACCACGAATACGATATTGATAAGGAAAACCTTTCACTGTAGTATAACTATCATAACCATTGGCGAGTTGAAAAGAACCTGCCTGCGCTGTTCCAGCAACTTGAATAAGTGAAATGCTTTGATCTCTTCCATCATGGACTTCTTTATTTGCAGCTTTTGGAAAATTTAGCACATGAACGAATGTCGTTCCCGAGACATCACCAGAAATCAATATACGATCGGTTTTTTGAGGATCAAACAAACCCTCATCACTCAAAAATGCACTCAACTTAATCTGAGCATTTCCCTCAGCACTGTAAACTTTTTTATCTTTTGATGCGAGAATTCTATCTCCTGCGTCTATATCCGCCCTTTTTCCAATGTGTAGCGTTTGATAACCATTCGATATATCTTCATCATTAAAGAACAGTGTACTATTGGAAAGACTTAGAGAAGAAAGTGATGAAACAGATTCCCGTAAACCATTGTATTTACTTTTAGTAAGATACCATGTTGAATAACGGGTTAACTCTAAATCAATAGTTGATTTATCGTCAACACGCGTACCTCCTGTAAGAGAAGAAGCGCTTGCTTTCACCAATAGAGAAGAGTTATTTTTAGCTTTTAGCAACAAATCACCAGAAATCTTTGTTTCATCAGATAATTCAAGAATACCTTCAGCCCTATAGCCTCTATTCCCCTTCGCATAAATCGCAATACCATCTAGAACTGTCATATTTGTCTGTGATAAATAAACAAATGCCTTCCCCGTGAGAAATTTTTGGGTTTCTAAAACTTTTTCATCATCTCGTTGCCTAACCATCTTAGCAATCTCTTCTGGAGCTAAAACATTAAAATACAGACCATGTGCTCCATCCCCTTTCACAGAAATATCGTTTTTTTCTATCTTAATACTTGTATTCTTAAAGCCATCTGACGAAACATACTTCTGAATTAATTTGCCATTATCGTCTACATAACCTGAAAAATTTTTAATCACGAGTGCATGCATATTATTAAGATGAATAAAAGCGTTTTTCAAATAAACATCACCCCCTTGAAAAACCTCAAAAGCTTCAGGCAATCCCCCCATAGCGCCATCACCATCTGTTCTAGCTTCCTCCCTCCTTCCTTGCCCCGTAATACACATAGTATCAAAAATATAGCGCCCCCCAAACCGAGTTGAAAATGAGCCAATCTTATTAAAATTAACGGTACCTCCTGACATTCTAACCATTGCATCAAAACCACTCATAATACCGATCCCTTTTACCTTCAAATTATCTGGCTCAATATCGATATTCACACTCTCTAAAGAAATATCCGTTTCTCTCCCCCATGCATAAATAGCATGTGAAGCACCCTTAATTTCCCCTACTGTCATGCTAATAACTGCATTTTGAGCACGAAGAGCAGGTATATCCTTGAAATCTGCAGCTGTTAGATTAAGTTTTCCACCATTTCTTACATACGCCCCATAGGCAGATATTTTATCTGAATTATCGCCATAAACTGTTATCTGAGAGGCATTAACAACAGTGCCATCTTTTTCTACATATATAGCTGCAATAGGCGCAACCTCCTGAGAATTTTTTAAGTAATAAACTTTATCTGCGAGAAAGTGTGTTTTTCTATCATCGCATTTATAAAATGCTTCTCCTGCATCACTTGAAGATCCTGCAGCACTAACATAAGTAACCTGAAAAAAATAAAGAATAGCTGTTGTAAAGTTGCACAAAAATACATGTTTTTTAAATACATAAACCATAACTCTTCCCGACTCCTATTCCCTTATTTGTATTCATTTAAGAATAATATCTATATTTAAACTAACAAGCTTCTTAAAATACAATAAATATAAAACTAAAGAGCTACTTTTAATACTTAATATAACAATATATACTTATATATAAGTTACTATATAGTTTATGTATAGCTAAAAATGATAATGTAACCCGCCTGAAAAAATGGTCTCTGAAAAACCATCTTTGCTAATTTGCTAAGACAATGTTGATAAGTTACATCTCCATGCAATGCAAAATGTGAAGACAACTGAGTATTCGACCCAACTCCAGTTTCTAGAAAAAAACCAAAAGCCTCTCATTGGAATTCATCTCCAAACTGTACACGTTGTTTTTCTCCAAAACTATTGGCAAGATGAAGCTTGCCATTGAAAAAAACAGTAATCCCCTCTTCAGAAACAGAAAGCATCTTTCTTAAAGACCCACCAACACGCATCCCCCACAAAACAAGTTTTCCATTTCAATATTAAAACCATCAATATCAGACACCTTATCAAACCGCACATTTTGATAAATAACCTAAACCTGCGGATCAAAAATAACCCCTAACTATAATTGTAATTGTAACAAATATGAGTGTTCAGAAGAATCTGAACACATTTAAATTAACGACATGAACTTGGGTCATGAAAAAATAGAGAAAGGCAGAAACGAACTATCCCCTTTATGTCCTGTCATAAATGACTTACCCGCAATCAATGAAGCACTCAAAGGTGTTCCTCTTCAATGTTGTTGTCTTGCCTCTTGCTTTCGTGAGAATATCCCCCTTAAATAAACCATAGGAAAAAAGGACATCTATATAAAAGCCTGTATCATGCTGCATGCTGCTATATGCTGTAATAGACCATTTATCAAATGTACTTTTTTGCTTTCTTCAATATCTTGAGGTTTTAGAGAATTTTTTCCATCATTCCCCATTATTCCAAAGCTCAAAGTGTGATGTATATCCTCAATCGCATTGAGCAAGACTCTTGCCTCTATAGCGTTATAATTCAAATTTCCGCCATAGCCATATTGAAGCTCAGGTGGTCAAAAACATAATGATAACTTCCACCGTAACCTCGCGCAAAAAGTGCAGGATTTTTTTACCATTTTCCCCTAAAGCCCCAGCAGCGATACGCAATGTTTCCAGCTGTTTGTTGTGATTGTTCATATCCATCAAACCAACATGAAACAAAGCATGGGGCATCGACAGATATGTTGAAACTTGCGGGACCACCGCTTTAACGCCCTCTTCAGAATAAAGAACAAAAGCATCATGATCAGCGAAAACATTATTATGATAAGTATAAGTGCTTAAAGAACGAGACACATCATTTTCCAACCGAATATGACGCAGATGAGAAAGTTTCTGAACATATTCAACTTCAAGTCGATAATTCCAAAATTTCCATTATACTCAATATTTTTCTCTTTAACGGATCCATTCCCACCTTTTACCTATCTATGAGAAGAATTTGGACCATTAGCACGAAAACACTATATCGATAAGGTGCTCCTCTTAAAGCAACATAATCTGTTGCCAGTTTAAAGGGATCCTCCGCAGCCTTTCCATAAACCTGAACAATTGAAACACTGAGGCTATCTTTTTATCGTCTTTTTGCTTACCTTTGCTATGGTTCTTTATTTTTTTGAAGCCACTAAACCATCGACAATATGCACCTTAGTTTTTCCATAAACATCACCATAGATTAAGAAGTTTATCAGCTTTTATTCTCTTGCTTTTACCATTTACAGCAAGATGTGCATTAACATATAAGCGCGCGTCCCCTCCTGCAACGTAAGCATAATCTAAACCATGATCATCATCCAATCTCCTAATACGAAGTGTCTGAAAAAAATCATTTCTTGGTTTTCTGAAAAAAATAGAACTATCAATAAGCCTTAAAAAGGAAAGAAATGAATCTACAAAATATGGAACTTTTTTATGATTATTTTTAAGCACATTTTTATTTTCTCTTACAGTCCATTGAGATTGATTGAACAACACAACACTACCATAAGAACCTTTCTCAACATGTGCTCCTCCTGCAAGAAAAGACGCATAGGCATCAAGCGCGACAAATGAATTATTTTTGACATCTAATAACCGATCAGCAAAAAATACGCGAACCCTCTAATATCGTAATATAAGGAGACCTCCTAGCATCGTTACTATAAATAGCCGTATCATCGGGAACGTGAAGAACAGTCTTTTTAAACCGAAATTCACCTAAACTTGTAAGAAGCTCTCCCCCTTGATATTCATATTGCGAAGGAACTCCTCTAAAATACAAACAGTGACCCCCTTGTCCTTTAAGAAGGATCTCTGTGTTTTCAACAAAAAAACCAGACACAAGACCATCCTGCAACTCATATGATCTTTCCTTAAAAACAGGCTCGGCACTTTCAACCGCTATACCATGAACATCAGAAACCTAAATCTTACCTTCATTAAAGGAAAAAAATCGCCCTGCTTCACGCCAAACACAGATTGAGATAACATGGCATTTCTACCACTTTTCTTTTCGCCATTTCCTGTAATAGAACTCTTTTTTAAAAGAAGTTTTATTACCTTTTGACGCAATCACTGCTGATTAATTTTCTCAAATCTATTTAATTCTAAAATTCCACCAGTTCCTGAAACGCCTTTTTCCCTTTTACTTTTTTTCAGCAAAATAACTATGTTATGGGATTGTATTGTAAAAATAACATCTGTAGTTTTCCTATCCAATCCACTCATATATAACTTACCACTACTTCCAAAAGTACAAGCAGCATCAACTGTATCACACGAATACGATTTAAAAAGAGAATGACATGAGGGTTTATAATCTTCTGCACTCACATCTATATTGTGCGCGAAGAAAAAAACAGAGGTCGCAAAAGAACACGCACATGGCATTTTAATACTTGAATTATAATTTAGTCTAAACTTTCTTTATTTTATCTTCATAAAAAACCGAAACGACACATCTAGTTCATCCACTGATTATTCTTATTATGTGTCATCCACATAATTTTCTTTATATTATATATGAAAATCAGAAATCAGAAAAAATAATACAATAAAACTATGTTTTGTGCTTATAATTTTCACAAAGGATGTATTAAAGAAAATAACAATTAAAAATGATAGCTTAATCCACCAGAAAAATGCGTTCCAGAAAAGCCGGAATTCGTAAATTTATGCTGATAAATCAGATCACTATGAAAAATAATTTTTGGAGATAGTTGCGAAAAAACACCAAATCCAGCCTCTAACGAAGACCCAAAGGAACCAAGCTGGAAGGCATCTTTAAAATACACAAATTGTTTATCATCAAAACTACGAATGAAATGAAGCTTTCCATAGAATGAAAGGACATGTGCATCTTTAGTAAATGTAAGTGCCTTCGTTAAATACCCACCAATACGCATTCCCCAATGATCTGGGCTTTGCATATCAATATTAAAATTATCAATATCACGAGTCTTATGAAACTGGAGATTTTGATAAACAAACTGAACCTGCGGTTCAAAAATAAAATATCGGCTGCCTATCATAAACGTTTTACCAGCAGTTAAGGAAACACTTAGGGGCTTACCTCTCAATGCAGCCGTTTTACCTCGCTCAAGTGTGAGAACATTTCCATTAAACAAGCCATAAGAGAAGAGACCATCCATATAAAGACCCGTATCATGCTGCATGCTTCCATATGCTGTGATTGTCCATTTATCAAATATACTTTCTTGACTTTGTTTAATCTTTCGAGGCTGCAAAGAAAGCTTGCCATAATTTCCCATAATTCCAAAGGATGTCGTACTATATGCACTTTCGATTTTCTTGAGTAAAATACTTGCCTCTAGTGCATTATAATCAAGCTCACCGCCATAATCACCATATTTAAGTGCAGATAAATTTGAAGTATAATGATGATGTCCACTGTAACCGCGCAAAAACAAAGCGGAATTTTCGTCATTTTTCAACAACCGACCAGAAACAGTTCGCAGCGCTTGCAACTGCTTGTTTTGATTACTGATATCCATCAATCCAGCATAAAATAAGGTATTTGGCACAAGAATATAAGTCAGAACCTGTGGAACAATGACTCTCACATTTGGTTCAAAATGAGAAGAAGGCTCAAAAACAGATGGCGGAACAGGTGAACCAGATGAAACTGGGGAAACAACAGAAGTGGGGCGAGAAACAAGTGGCGGAACAGGTGAACCAGACGCAACTGGGGCAACAACTACAGAAGTGGGGCGAGAAACAGGTGGCGGAACAAGTGAACCAGACGCAACTGGGGCAACAACTACAGAAGTGGGGCGGGAAACAGGCGGCGGAACAGAAGGACCAGATGAAACTGGGGAAACTGGTTTAGATTCAGCAATAGCGGGAACAACAGGTGCAAGAGAGGAAGGAGGATTGGGGATCTCAAGCACAACAACATCAGGTACATTAGGTGTGGTAGTAAGATGAAAGTCCCTATCAGGAGAAGAAAGACTTGGCTCCTGAGGTTTTTGCTGAGAGTTAGAAGCAATAGAACCATCCTCACCTCCCGTCATATTAGGATGAATTTTAGGAAAAGAAGGAATATCGTCAGAAGAAGGAGGGACAACCAAATCAAGAACAGGAAAAACTTTAGTGGAATCGAGAGAAGTAGAATCAACAAATTGACTTTCGAGGCGAAAATCCCAAAATGTTTCAGTATTTTTAAGCACTCTTTGATTGGAATCTGCCGCCCCTAAAGCAGAGCTTGGACCATAACTCTTAAGATGATACTGATAGGGAGAGGCTTCAAGTGTGACATACCCCCCATTTAACTGAAAAGAATCTTCAGCGGCTTTTCCATAAACCTGAATAATGGAAATCCCCTGATCATTACCACCATCTCCCGTCAATGCCCCTGAGCTTCCAGGAACACTATACACATGGACTGTCGTTTTTCCTTCAAGATCACCATTAATTAAAAGCCTATCCGTTTTTTGCTCTTGCAGAGCACCTCCTTTATCCAAATATGCATTAAGATAAAGACGCGCATCGCCTTGTGCACGATAGACAGTCCCTGCCCCTTTTCCGATAAGAAGTGTCTGATAACCATCTGTCGTTTTGGATTTTAGTTCTTCAAAAATAAGAGAACTATCCGTAAGATTGACCGATGAAATGAAGGAATAGTCCCCTAACTTAGAACCAGAAGCATCAGAGTTGTGCAATTTGTCAACTTTTGGTCGCGATAAAATCCACTTTGAACCATTTTTTAACTCTATCTTAGCTGTAGAACTTTCATCAACATGTGCAACTCCTACAAGAGTAGAAGCATCAGCCTCAATCTTTACATTGGAATGCTCAACAGCTTTAAGGAGTGAATCTCCAGAAATTTTTGAATGTTGTGAGAGTTTAACAGAAGTTTCGAATTGGCGGCTATAAATAGCCGTACTTTCTGGAGCCATAACGGTTGTCTTTGTCAAATGGACAGACCCTTTTCCAGGTATAATTGTTTTTTGATCATTTAAGACAGCTTCCCAAAAAAAGCGCATGCCATTAAATGCATTCCCTTCCACAAAAATATTGGAATATTTGATATGGGCATCATTATTATCATTCCCCTGCAATACAATGCCATGAGCATTGTTAACATCAACGTTTCCCTTCTGGAAATTAAGAGAGCCTTTCCCCTGCAGCATACTAAAAGCAGAAGCTTCACGATGATTATCTGTATTTATCCCCTGTTTCCCCCTCCCAGTAATAGAAACACCATCTAAATTAATTTCTCCTTCTCCTCCTGTTTGAACACCAATACCATCAGCAAAGTTAATTTTCCCTCCTTTCATATAAATTTTTGCACCATTAGAACTCAAAAGACCTATCGCATCAGAAGATGTCTTAATCTCTGTCTTGGTCAAAGCAACAAACGACCCTTTACCAGCAACACTGATCCCCATTCTGGTTGCTTTAATCACCCCATCCTGCATCTCAAAAGCTCCCTCATCATTAACATCAGCCCCTATCGACACATCATTTAACATAGAATAAAATAGAGCAACACCTCCCCCATTTGAGGACTTTACAGCTGTTGTCCAAGCATTTGTTTCTGAATGGCCATTTGCATTCGAAACACCGTTAATGATTATAGCCTCTCCCTCAATAATTGTATCTTCCCCTGATGCCTCTATGGCAGCATCAGAACTTGCACCCGTAAGTTGATAAGTTTTCTTGGAAATTTCATGCGGTTGACCATCATTACAGCGATAAAATGAGGCACTTTCGTTACATGAATATGGCTTCTTCTCAGCGGGAATCTCACCTGCATCAGCATTGTATACAATGAAAAAAATAACCGTTGTAAAGCGACATAAAGAGAGATGATTTTTAGGCATAATTTTTTACAAACTTTCTTCCCCTTCTCTAAAAACAAAAAAACACGCGTTCTGTTTAATAACTTTGGTTACGCGTGATAATTTAAAATACGTTTTGTATTTTATATATCCACTAAATGTTTTATGTAAAGCCAGAACCCCAAAATATCACAATTTAAAATTGTATTATTTATAAAAACGCGTAAAAATATAGATAAAAATAAAAAATCCACCCCAAAGCGGTGATTTAAAGAGAATTTAATAAAAATACACTAAAGGAAGAAAAACAGCATAAGAAGCAAGAACTGCAAACCAGAAATCCTTATCTCGTTTCTAAAAAGAAACAAACTTGCTCATGCAAAAAACATTTTTTAAAAAAGCTTATTTTAAAAGTTGCAAACAAATAATAAAAAACCACAAGCTATGCTTATGGCTTTTTAAACAACTTACCCCAAGATGATCATTCTAAAAACGATAGCGCAACCCACCAGAAAAACTGATCCCAGAAAAACCACCTTTGCTCAACTTATGCTGATAAACCAAATCACCATGAAGCACAACTTTTTGAGACAAGCGAGCATTAAGACCTAATCCAGCCTCTAGAGAAGAACCAAAAGCCCCTAACTGGAAAGAATCTTTAAAGCGCACAGCTCTTTCTTTGCCAAAATCATGGGCAAAATGAATCTTTCCATAGAAAGAAACATCACGATCTTTTTCAGACGCAGTCAGGGTCTTCATCAAACGACCACCCATACGTACCATCAATTGATCCAGTTTACCCATCTCAATATTAAAATTATCAATATCACGAGCCGCATTAAATTGAAGATGTTGATAAACAACCTGAACCTGTGGATCAAAAACAACACCTTCATATCCTGTGGCAATTTTCTGACCACCCATTAAGGAAACACTTAAAGGATTACCCTTCAATGTTGCAGTCTTACCCCGAGCAGTTGTCAGAACATCTCCCTTAAACAGACCATAGGATAAAAGACCATCAATATAGAATCCTGCATCATGCTGCATACTGCCATATACTGTAGCAGTCCATTTATCAAATGTACTTTTTTGGCTTTGTGCAACATCTTGAGGCTGTAGAGAAAGCTTTCCATAAGACCCCATAACCCCAAAGGATATAGTACTGTCAACATTTTCAACAGTTTGTAGCAAAACACCTGTCTCTAGCGCATAGTACCCTAGATCCCCTCCATAACCATATTCAAGCGCAGATAAATCTGAAACATAACGATAACTCCCACCATAGCCACGCAAAAATGAAGCAGGATTTTCACGAATTTCCAACATTCCACCCAAATTAGTCCGTGCTGTCTCCAGCTGCTTGTTTTGATTGCTAATATCTATCAAACCTACATGGAACAAACTATTTGGCAAAAGGAGATAAGTTGGTACCTGAGGAACAACAGATCTTACAGCTCGCCCAGAATGAGAACCCGACTCAACCTCAGAAGAAGGAACTACAGACTTAACCTCAGAAGAAGGAAGAAGAGTTGTAGGTTGAGAATCAGCAGATTTAACAGACAAATTCTCTAGACGAAAATCCCAAAATTCTCTTCTTCTACTTAAAACTAATTTTTGAGAAGAATTTCCTTCTCCCAACTCAGACTTTGGACCATAAGCACGGAGTCTATACTGATAAGGTAAATTGTTTAACGTAACATAATCACCATTCAGCTTAAAAGAATCCTTCTCTGCTGCCCCAAAAACTTGGATAATCGAAATTCCTTGATCATTTCCACCACTCCCCGTAGCCCCCCCTGGACTTCCAGAAACGCTTTGCACATGTACTGTTGTTTTACCAGAAACATCACCATGAATTAAAACACGATCGGTCCGTTGATTTTCTACAGAACCACCCTCATTCAAGTACGTATTGAGATAAAGATGCGCATTGCCTTGCACCTTATAAACCACACCTAATCCCTTTCCAATGTGGAGTGTTTGATAATTACCAGCTCCGCTAGAGTTTGGTTTTTCAAAAACAATAGAACTATCAATAAGATGTATCAATGAAATCGATGAAACACCCATAGAGCTAGAATTTTGCAAATTATTATTTTTCGGTCGCGTTAAAGTCCATGTTGACCCTCCATTCAACTTAAATTCAGCAACAGAACTTTCATCAATGAGAACACCCCCTATAAGTGTAGAACCCCAATCAGCTGAAACCTTCACAAGAGAATTATCCTCAGCCTTCAACAATAAATCTCCAGAAAGTGTAGCCTTCAAGTCAACGCTAACACTAGCACCAGATTTTTTGCTATAAATAGCCGCACTATTTGGAACCATAAACTTAGCACGCATTAAATTAACAGCCCCACTCGCAAATATCCCTTTTTTCGGCAAACTTCCGAAGACATTTGAACCCGCTCCATGATGATAGCGAAAAACATAAGCCGAGTTTTCCGCATGAAAAACTTCTCCTGGATCATAATCGCGCCGTTTCTCACCAAGAAAACGGAAGCCGTAAGACGCATTCCCCTCTACTACAATGGTAGAATTATCTATACGAATATAGCCAGCAACTTCCGAAAATGAAACACCATGGGCATTAGAAAGCTTAACGTTACCCTCTTCAAGATTGATATACCCCCCATATCCCAACATCTGAAAAGCCGAATTTTCACTATTCTCATTTACACCCGTTGCCTGACTACCATTGTCGGTAATGGAAACGGACTTCATCAAGACGCGTGCTCTCTCTTTTGTTTGAACTCCGATACCATTTTTAAAGTCAATCGTTCCTTCTATTATCTTAACTACCCCTCTATTACTTGCCAGAACTCCGACACCATTTGTAGAATTAATCACTCCTTTTACTATCTCAACAGCTCCCTCATCATTGGCTACTACACCATATTCCCAAAAATCTTTATCCAAACCATCACTATTTAAAGCATCCTTAATAGTTATATTCTTGCCACGAATAGTTGTACCTTTCTTAGACGCCTCTATGGCTCCATAAACACTATTAATATTTTTACCCGTTCGTGAATAAACTTTATTATTAATTTCATGCTCTCTACCATCAGAACATTGATAAAATGCTGCATTCTGATCACATGAAGACTGCTTTTTTTCAGAGGAAACTTGAGATTCAGCATTGTGTGCAAAAACATCAACATTGTGTGCAAAAAAGAGACATGCTGTTGTAAAAGTACATAAGGAGAAACGATTTTTAAATAGATTTACCATAATTACACCATAATTCTGCCCCATCATAGAGCAATGCATAACGTATCAAATTTAACTAGGAAATTTAATACGTTTTGGTTTAAAGATAGGAAGTCTATTAATATTTTTTGTGTTTTATGTAAATATGGAATTAAAAAATTACTCAAAAATACAATCTAGATCTGTTGCTTTTACAAAAAAAATTGCAAAAATATAACTGAAGAACGACAGAAAAATCACCTTTAAAATTGTTATTCCAAAATAGCCTTAATCGGTTGACATGCATTAAAAACGCCTGCTTTAACTGCTGTCTAATCCCACCAGAACGGGTATAATCAACCTCCTTACGATAGAAATATTATATTGAAACAATATGTATTTGTAAGCAGACAAAACATATACCAAAATTGAAAAACAAGAGTTTACCTATACCTTTTTAGGCAAACTTCGTGGCAAGACAGCCTAATAAAGAGTAGGAACGTGTAAAAATCAGTTCCTATTTTTACTACCTCCTTTTAATGTAACTTGATAACATTTAAACGCATTCAGAGCCGGATCTTTAAAAAGTAAAGATTATACATGACTTCATCCTAGTATTTATCGCATTCCTTTTAAGAAAACACATTTTCCAAAAACAATATGTCATTATGTTTCTCATCCATCAGTTTTCTCAGATATCTCTCATTTTTTCCATCCCCATTTCACAACGACAGCGGATATAATATAAAGTTCATCGGATATAGCTCTCATTGCGCTTGAGTATCTTCTTTTCCTTTGCCAATTTCTAATATTGTAAATCCTCTCCTCCTAAGGTGATTTCCCAAATTATACTGACTCCTTTCTTAGACAATTATCCACTTGCCAATCTTACATAATATGCAAAGGAATGCTTTTTATGGGTTCATCATAAGAGCATTGAAAATATTTCCGCATCCTGAATTAAAAAACATCTTTATCAATCGGCATATATAAATAATATAATAATCATTCTGAAATACGCGTTTTGAAACCATAACGTACAAACTCTTCAAACTTTTCAAAAAAATGAAAGAAGTCCAACCCAAAAGCATATCAAAGATATGCGAAGTTACACTCTCGTAAAAAGGCTATAACACAAAATGAATAGAGAATGAGAAAAAGCCACAAGCATAACTTGTGGCTTTTTCAAAGATTAATCAGAAACAGCAACAAAACTAGAAATGATAACGCAAACCACCAGAGAAACTAGTTCCAGAAAAACCAGCTTTCGTTAGCTTGTGCTGATAAACCAAATCGCCGTAAAGCGCAAATTTTTGAGACAATTGGGCATTAAAACCTAATCCAGTTTCTAACGAAGAACCAAAAGAGCCTAGCTGAAAAGCATCTTTAAAATGCACAAATTGTTTTCCTTCAAAACCGTGAGCAAGATGAAGCTTGCCATAGAAAGAAACAACTTGAGCCTTATCAGTTGCGACCAGCCTCTTTGTTAAACGCCCTCCAACACGCCCTATCCACTGATGAAGCTTTCCCAGCTCAATATCAAAGCCATCCACATCAGGCACTTTATTAAATTGAAGATATTGATAAACAACTTGAACTTGCGGATCAAAAACGAAACCGTTCTCCCCCACCATAAACGTTTTACCAGCAGTCAATGAAGCACTTAAAGGATTTCCTTTTAATGTTGCCGTCTTGCCACGTGCAGTTGTTAGAACATCACCTTTAAACAAACCGTAAGACACAAGACCATCAACGTAAAAACCCGCATCATGCTGCATACCACCGTATGCTGTAACTGACCATTTATCAAATGTACTTTTTTGACTCTGCTCAACATTCAAAGGTTGCAAAGAAAATCTCTCGTAGGCCCCGATAATTCCAAAAGAAGTGGAACCATACATATTTTCGATTGCTTTCAGCAAAACGCCTGCCTCTATGGCATTATAATCAAGCTCGCCGCCATAACCATATTCAAGCGCGGAAAGATTTGAAGTATAACGATGATTGCCGCCATAACCGCTCACAAAAAAGAAAGGATTTTCACGACTTTCTAATAAGCCCCCAGAAGAAATTCGTAAAGCTTCTAATCGCTTATTTTGATTGCTCACATTCATCAAACCAATATGACGTAAGGCATTAGGCAAAAGCAGATAAGTCGGAACCTGCGGAACAACAGCCTTAACTCCCGGCTTAGGATGAGGCTCTGGAGCTGGTGCTGGAGAAGGTTCTGGTCCTGGAATTGGGTCAGGAAAAGGCTTCGGAGAAGGATCTGGTTTAGGTTTAACATCAGAATCTATAGATCTACTTTCAAGGCGAAAATCCCAAAATTCTCCGTTCCCTTCAACTAATCTTTGATCCATGTTTGCTTTTCCTAAATGAGACCCTGGACCATAACTATAAAGCTTATACTGATAAGGTAATTTATCTAGTGCTACATAACCACCTTCCAACTGAAAAGAATCTTGCTCTGCTTGTCCAGAAACCTGAATGATTGAAATACCTTCATCATTTCCTCCCCTTCCCGTGTATCCTCCTGGACTTCCTGAAACTCCATGCACCTGGAGCTTCGTTTTTCCCGAAACATCACCATGAATTAAAACACGATCAGTCTTTTGATGATTAAGAGCACCACCAGTATTCAGATAGCTATTAAGGGAAATAGAGGCACCGTCCCGTGCTTTATAAACTTCACCCTTTCCCTTTCCAATACGAAGAGTTTGATAATCATCAGCAGAAGAAGATTCATGTCTTTTAAAATTAATAGAGCTCTCACCCATAAGACTAACGAGTGAAATAGAAGAATCATGTGCAGCCCCATGTTGATCTTTTTGCAACGGTTGTTGTAAAATCCATTTAGAACGGCCTCCCAAATAAAGTTCGGCATTAGAATTTTTATCAACGTGTGTGCGACCTTCAAGAGTAGAAGCATCAGCCAAAACTGTTATAGAAGCACCTTCCTCAGCTTTTAATAAAAAGTTCCCTGAACGAAGAGTACTGTGCACCAACCCCACCGCACCAGAAGTAATGTTTCTACCATAAAGAGCCGCATCATCTAAAACAGAAAACTCTGTTTTATCCAAATTAACAACTTCTAATCGTGGTAAAGCTTCTTCTTCCTCTGATGAAATTTCTTCTTTTTTATCCCCACCTTCACTCCATGGCTTCTCTCCCCGCAAATAGATACCATAAGATCCCTTACCCTTTACAGTAACAGAAGAGGATTTCATATTAACTTCAGTTACAGGAATCTTTGAATCAGAATCCTCATTTGATAAATCTTTAACTTCCTGCAGAGGAACAGACTTGACTGTATTTTCTAATAATATGCCATGGACATCCATAGCACTAACAATAGTACCCTCTAAATTAACAGCCCCCCCTAAATCTGTATGCACAACCGCACGATCCTTACCTTTGTCACCTTTCCCAGTAATTTTAACATTCTCGAGATTTACCTTCCCACCTAACGTCGAAGAAACCCCATGGCTGTTCATAAAATCAACTGCCCCACCTGACATCCAAATTTCTGAATGATCATAACTTAAAAGACTTGCATTCCCATTAGCGGTCTTAATTTCTGTATCTTCTAAAAGAACAAACGAGTTCTCTGCTGCATCAACACCCTCATGACTTTCCTTAATCTTTCCATTTTTTACCTCAATCACTCCATTACTCGCACGAAGGGCTATAACTGTATTTTTGATAATCGGATCTTTCAAAACAATCTTACCGTTCTCTAATACATGCACCCCCACTAGAAAAGTTTTATCAGAAACTTGACTACTAACCGTCACATCCTCCCCACTAACCCTTGTGCCTATTCCTTTTACCGTTATAGCAGTAGGATCACCAGGATAATTGGAAACGTTCTTATTCGTAATTTTATAAGATTTATTATCAATTTTGGATTCCCCGCAATTATCGCATATATAATACAACCCATTATAGTAATAAAACCCAGGATTCACACCTCTTCCATCAGAGTCTGCATCTTTAACAGAGTTATCTACATTTTCCTGATGTCTGTTCGCTCCATCCACTCCACTCAGCTTACGATAATCACTCCTCCCACGAATACCCTCATCGTTGTCGCCAACATGAATCATATTAGGAGGATAATAATTATCCCCACTTTCTCCCCTAAGAGGAAGCTTATGCCTATTACTCCCGCTAAGATGAGGAGAAGAATTAGCAGAGACAACTGGGATAACCTTTATAACATAAGATTTACTATCCTTCCCCTCTGTAGCCGCATAAACTTCTTTTCCATTTTGGAACAAAGAGAGGATAGCTGTTGTACAAGCACATAAACATAGATGATTTCTAAAAACTTTAATCATAGTTCCCTCGAAACTTTTCTTCCCCTCTCATTAAAAATAAAAGCACCTGCAAAACATCCCATTGCACACCTCAAAACACGAAAAGTGTAACAAAAAGAACATGCCTCATGCTCATCTGAACTGTGCAATGAATTATCCCAATACATTTGGCAGAAGCTCTACGCCAAAACCACCTATAAGAGAACAATTAATAATCACACTTTATAGGTGTATAATGCATTCTGTATTTCGTGTAAAGAAAAAATAAAATCAGTGCGTGCAATTAATTAAAAAAAACAACTAAACCTTGTGAACTTTAAAAATTAATCCACAAGGAGATAAATAAAACAATGAGTTAAATCAGTGGAAAACAAACTCTCAAAAACGAGTTTTAGAAAACATCAAATATTATATTAGATAATATCAATCAGTACCAAAAAGGATAACCTAACGCATACTGGACTACTGAACGCTTAAAAAGCCGATAAAAGTGAGACACTCTATCGTATCAGTAGCAGCATAAACTTTAAAAAATTCGCTTTAGCGTAGAAAAGTGCTCTCATACATAAAACAAACTATGTCTTTTTTGCTCAATCAAGAAGATGAAAAGTTTTTAAGAACAACACAAGTTGCTACAAAGAAAAAAGGCAGCACAATGTGCTGCCTTTTTTAAAAAGTACATACTGTACCTTATATTAAAACTGATAACGCACTCCTCCGGAAAAACTTGTTCCCGAAAAACCAGCCTTATTAAGCTTATGTTGATAGAGAACGTCAGCATGTAGAGAGAACTGTGGCAACAATTTGGCATTAAAGCCTAATCCAGCCTCTAATGAAGAACCAAAAGCCCCTAACTTGAAAGCATCCTTGAAATGCACAGACTGTTTTCCTTCAAAACCGTGAGCAAGATAAAGCTTACCGTAGAAAGCAACAGCATCCATGCCTTCAGAACCTATAGGAGTCTTGGTTAAGCGTCCACCAACACGTGCCACCCACTGATCAAGGTTACCCATTTCAATATCAAAGTTGTCGATATCACGGGCTTTATTAAACTGGAGATGTTGATACACAACTTGAACCTGCGGATCAAAGACAAAACCCTTATATCCTGTAGCAATTGTCTGACCACCTGCTAAGGAAACACTCAAAGGATTGCCTTTCAATGTTGCTGTCTTACCCCGTGCAAGAGTGAGAACATCACCTTTGAACAGCCCATAGGATAAAAGACCGTCGACATAGAAGCCAACATTATGCTGCATGCTACCATATACTGTAGCAGTCCATTTATCAAATGCACTCTTCTGACTGTGCTCAACATTCACAGGCTGCAGAGACAGTTTTCCATAAGTTCCCATAACGCCAAAGGATATAGCGCTATCAGAGTTTTCAATAGTTTGCAGCAGAACACCTGCCTCTACACCATTATAACTAAGATCACCGCCATAACCATATTCAAGTGCTGATAAATTCGAAGCATAACGATAACTTCCACCATAGCCGCGTAAATATAAAGCAGGATTCTCACGAACCTCTACCCTTCCTGTAGAAGTCATCCGCAATGTCTCCAACTGCTTGTTTTGATTACTGACATCCATCAAACCAGCGTGGAATACACTATTAGGCAAGACAAGATAAGTTGGAACCTGTGGAACAACAGACCTTACAAATTGTTCAGAAAGGGCAGCAGATCCCATAGACTTAACATACTGATTTTCTAGACGGAAGTTCCAAAACTCTCCACCATCCTTAACAAACTTCTGCTGAACATGCTCCTGTTTCGAAGTCGCTTCTGGAGCATAAGCACGAAGAGTGTATTTGTAAGGTGAGTTGCTCAGCGCAACATAATTGCCATCGAGTTGGAAAGAATCTTTCTTCGCTTGACCATAGACCTGAATAACTGAAACACTATGAG
Source organism: Bartonella sp. MF74HXZ (assembly GCF_042194445.1). Classification (NCBI taxonomy): domain Bacteria; kingdom Pseudomonadati; phylum Pseudomonadota; class Alphaproteobacteria; order Hyphomicrobiales; family Bartonellaceae; genus Bartonella; species Bartonella sp. MF74HXZ. The sequence continues at coordinate 56,470 of NZ_JBHIMW010000008.1, forward strand.
CAATCTTTCCATTCGCTCTAGCATCTCCTACATTGCCCGCATCACCTCGTACATGTATTTTTGTTTTTCCAGAAACATCACCATGAATGACAAGTCGATCCGTTACTTGCTGATCACTCGGATCATGAGGATTTAAACGTGCATTGAGATGAATTGAAGCATCACCCTGTGCCTCATAAACTGTGCCGTTCCCATTTCCAATATGGAGAGTCTGATATTTCCCTTCAGATTCGGAAGATCTAAAATCAATAGTACTATTTACAAGTCTCACAGAAGAAACGCATGAACCCACACCTCCTGAATCTGGAGTACCCAAATTCTTCTGCGCACTTCTTTTTAGAACCCACTGTGAACTATTAGCCAAGTCTAATTTTGCATAAGAACTTTTATCAACGCGAACATCGCCTGTAACAATAGAGCTATCAACCGTAACTGATATATTAGAATCATTCTCGGCTTTTAATAATAAGTCACCAGCAAGAGTTGTTTTATTTTCTAATGAAACATGACCACCAGATTTATTACCATAAATAGCTATACCATTTGCAACTCCAAAATCAGTTTTCTTCAACGAAACTGTTCCTGTTATGCCTATAGGTGTTTTCTCCTGTTTGGATACAGCACTCCGCTTAACAACAATTGCTTTCTCAGTTGCTAAATCCTTACTTCGATTTTGTTTCCTCTCTTCTTTCTGTTCTTTCTGTGTTACTCCATCAAAATATATACCATAGGTTCCATCACCTTCTACTTTAACAGTAGAAGATTCGATATTTGCGTGATTCATAGTAGGACGAACCTCAGAAGATCTCCTTCTCCTAGAAGAACCGGTCTCAACCACATTATCACCAGAGTTCATAACCCACAAAGCATGAGCATCAGTAACAACATTTCCATTCTTAAAATCAACAGAAGCATTATCACTCAACAGAAAAGCTGCACGTGCAAAATCATTTGCTGAATCTAATTTTTCTGCTGCTTTTTTCACATTAATACTAACTTTGTCTAACTCTACGCTCCCCCCAGATTCTGACCACACTGCTACTCCCTTTGCCAAAGTAATAGCTCCAGAGTCCATGGTTATCTTACCGCCTGTACTTGCCAGACCAGCTGCAACATCCCCCGTCACGTTAATTTTTGTATCCTTTAAATTAACAGATGATCCAGAACCAGCCAAAGCACCCACATAAAGCGCATCGACTGTCCCACCAGTCATCTTAACCTTTCCGCCACTTTGCGCTTCAAGCCCAATCATAGAAGACGTAATTGTTGATTTATTATCCAAAACAATCTCTGCTTTTTCTTCTGCAAGTACAGCACTCACAGCCTGTATTGCAGTAAAATCAACATTATTCTTACTATCAAAAGAATCCGTACCACTAATAGTAGCACCATCTAATTTAACAACTGTATTACTCTTTGCATGCATAGAATGCTGAGTTCTCTCACTTGCCTTCAGTGTAAGATTTGTCATTGTATGTGATTTACCATCACTACAAAAATAAGAAACTTGCAGTCTTTCCGTATCATTTTTCTCCGTATTACTACACTGAGAAGAAATACCTTCCTGCTTTATACCATTGGCTGACACAGTCGCCACCATAGGCTTTTGCGATTCAGATCTAAGTGTGTCGGCTCCTTTATTATAAAGTAGAACACGCGCTACAGGTTTACCATCCGTCCCCTTAGAGTCAGGCTTCCTTTGCTTAGATTTAATAGAATTAACTAGGGTAGAAGAAAGCTTAGGCTTTTTAGTTGTTCCAGAAGCAGCAGGCACTTCAGTCTTGACATTCCCCAACGAAGAAGATTGAGGAGCAGAAGATGAAGTCCGTTCTTCAGTTTCAGAAACTGAAGAAGTTCCAGTTAAAAGACCTAATCCCACATCAGAATTGCCTGTGTCAGACCTTCCAAGTACAGAACTCTCTAGCGTAGAAGATTGAGGCACAGAAGATATAACAGTCTGAGACGGAATTAACTCAACCTTTGTATTATTACCCTCTGTAATATTACCTCCTTCGTCCACTATATCATACCCTACATCATCAGATTCCGCACTTGAACTATCAAGAAGAGAAATACTTAAAGTGTCACTATTTTCACCTGTTAATCTATCTTCTGTTCTCGGTGATGGAGTAGGTCCACTTTCATCTACATCATTCACATCAACTGTATCATTATCACTACGGAGTACTGTAGCATCTTCTACTTCATTCTGACTATCCGTTCTATTAGGAGAAGCAATAAGAGAAGTATCTACACTTCCATCAACAGTTTCCTCAGTTGTCAAAACACCTCCTGAAGCAGATGGAGTACGTCCTGAAACTTCAAAAGTTGGAGTAAGATTTCTAACAGATGCATCAGCTGAATCCGCATCAGGCTCTTCTACATCAGATCTCTCAAGTAGTGCAGAATTGCTAGGCGAAACAGAAGCAGTAACTTGATCAGGTGCTAATGAAGAATCTAATTCTGAAGAACCATTAACCCCAGATACAGTGCCTTCACCCCCAGATGACGACAAATCAAGAACAACAGGCTGCGTAATATTAATATTACGAGGTCCATGAGCTATACTAGCAGCTGTATTCTGCCGCCTTTCACCACCTTCTACTTTACTTTCTAAGCTGAAAGTCCACATTGTATCAGGCAGATTTATAGGTTTCCTGTAACTACTGGAAAATCGTATTGAACCAGAAGCACTATATTGTATTGGACCAGACGCCCTAAGAACGTATTGATAAGGTGATCCCTGCAATGTGACATATCCATTAGCAAGTTCAAAAGAATCTTTTTGTGCGTTTCCATAAACGTGAATAATTGGAAGAGGGGCAGGTTTTTTTGTATTCACCTCCCGTTCACCTTGATTTTGCACACCTTGACGCTGAATTCTCTCTCCATTTTTTAGTTTTTCATTTAAAGTGGTGATGACAGAATTATCATTTACATAAACCTTCGTTTTTCCAGTAACAATGCCATAAACCAAAAGCTTATCAGACATAAGCTTAACGTTACCTGAATTACCAGAAACAAAATTCACATTGATATAAAGCCTAGCATCTCCTTCAGCATACAAACCGCTACCTAGATGCGAACTTTCTCTACGTCCAAGTTGCAGTGTTTGATAACCTTCATTTGCACTTTTTGGAGGCAAAAATACAATACTACTATCTGTAAGATATACCGCCGAAAGATTTGAATCTATACGATGTCTATCTTTCTCGAATGGTTTATGATGAGTACTTTTTGTTAAATACAGTCCTGAACGAGACAAATAAAGCGCAGCATTTGCATTCTCATCAACACGAGCTGCACCTATAATCGAAGATTCATGAGCGTGCACCAATAGACTAGAACGAGATTCAGCTTTTAAAAATAGATCACCCGAAAGAACGGTATCCTTTCCTAAAATGACAGCACCATTTAAATCACCACCATAAATAGCTATACCTTCTGGAATTTTAAGAGTAGTTCCTGTTAAAGAAACCATCTTCGCTGTACGACTATTGTCTTTATTTATTATAATTTCTTCTGCATCTGATTCTTCTTCATTTTCTGCAGCTGCCGTATTAAAATATATGCCATAAGAATCTTTTCCCGTTATTTGAATAGTGGAATTTTTAATATCAGCTTTAATCTTAAAATGACTTTTACTCTCCTCACCTGTTATATCTAATATATATTGCAAAGCCTTCTGATTAGATCTAGTCTTCTCTATAGTAGAGAGAGGAGTAACAAGAGCATCCTCCGTAGCGTGATAAGTATAATACTGTCCATTCCGCTCAAGCTTTTCATCTTCTGAATAAAGAGAATCACCCTTATCAACACCACCCTTATCAACACCACCCTTATCAACAATATGAAAACGACTTGCCAAAAGACCACCACTAAAACCACGATCATCTATCGGAGCGGTTACAACCTCATTAGCACCACCAGTAACCCAAAGAGCAACTGCATCAGAGCCCTCAACTCTTCCTTTTTCAACAGAAATAAGACCTCCATCTGACAAGAAAATAAGATTTGAAGAACTTTCAGAATCAGAACTCTTTCGCCCAGTTATCCCCTTTCGACTGTTAATACGAACTCCATCTAGTCTTACAATCCCTTTATATCCGGCTAAAACTCCCACATCACCTGTATCAAGATTAATTGACCCAGACTGCATCATTATTCCAGACCTGCCCTCACTTTTCAAACCAATCCCAACAGGATAAAACTCCACTCCATTTAGAAAAATAAACGAATCAAGATCAGCAGAAGCTCCTATCCCAGTATAAAAGATTCTTCCACCCTTCATAGAAATCCTTGAATCGTTTTGAGCATCAACCCCAACTATAAAGTCCTTAATAGTTGAATTTTTTAGCTTAACTCTTGAACCAAGTGTTGCTAATACCCCTGCCCCCACTTTTATATCAAGATAGCTATTGTAATCATCAGGCCTATTTTCTAAATCATTAGGATTACCGATGTTATTAGAATTTAAAATTACATGACCTTTTGGAGCAGCTATCCCCTTAATAGACACAGTATCTAACTCAACAGTTGTACCTCGATCCGAAAACAAGACTTCTCTCTCACCCGCTTTATACACCTCTGTCCGAGTAACCTGTCCTGTTGCATGCACAGCGTTATCGCCAAACTTCAACACACCAATACTACTTCTCTTTAGCTGATGATACCTCGTATCAGAACAGATCACAGAGTTAAGGGACAAGAAACTCCCATCAGGAGGACATGAACTTGCAACAGGAACACCTTGGACAACACCAGGAGCAGCACCGGGGACAGCACCAGGGTTACCGCCAACACCAACACCGCCAGGGTTACCGCCAACACCAACACCGCCAGGGACACCGCCAACACCAACACCGCCAGGAACACCGCCAACACCAACACCGCCAGGAACACCGCCAGCTCCAACACCCACACCAGGGACGCCAGCTCCAGCACCACCAGCACCACCAGCACCACCAGCACCAGGGGCGCCACCGCCATTGCCATTGCCTATACGATTACCCTCGTTTGAGCCAGCGACTCGTGGTGCAGGAGGCGCAGGTAACTCTGCTGCTTTAGGCTCAGAAGATTGTGATGAACCTCCGAAAGATGGTAGCAGAGATGAAAATGAAGAAGGTAGTTTTGGAAGTGATACGTTAAACCAACTAGCCGAAGCATCTACACTTTGTAAAAAGAAGAGAGCACTTGTTGTCAATGCGTACAGACTTGTACGCTTTTTAAATACATTGGTCATATGTTAAACTTTCTAAATAATGTTGCAAAAACACTAGAATTAAGTGAAAATGAGGTAAGTGAACAATTTGTAACATATGTTAGTCAACTTTACAACATACTGTTATTTATTTACGCTCCATTTTGTGCATAAAAATACCTAAGTTAAGGTTTTTAAATGCGCAACCCCTTGTAATATTAGATAAAAGGATAAAATTACGATGATAAAATATATGAAACGGATGACTTCTGTTTTACTGGTTGCAACCAGCTTTGCAACAGCTTTATGGACACAGACGAGTATTGCAAATACGAGTACTCAAACAAATGTAACAATTAATCATGTTTCAGGCACGACTCCTGTTCCTGCTTCTCCGCAAAAGGTTGTTGTGTTTGATATTGCCTCTCTTGATAATATGAATCGCCTTGGTATCAAAACGGTTATCGGTATTCCTGAAGGTAAAAAACCATCCTATCTGCAACAATTTGATGATGCAAAATATGAAAAAATTGGTACCCTTTTTGAACCCGATTATGAAAAAATTGCCACCCTTCAACCTGATTTGATTATTATTTCCTCCAGAACTCAAGCAAAATATAATGATTTATCCAAAATCGCTCCAACAATTGATCTAACTGTAGGAAATGAAAACTCTCTTGCAGATATTGAACGGAATGTGTCTATCCTTGGCAAAATTTTTGGCAAAGAAAAAGAAGCTGCAGAAGAAATTGCAAAACTCAATGAAACTTTAGCTGAAGTTCGTAAAAATACTAAAGGAAAAGGCCAAGGTCTTGTACTCATGACTTCTGGTGGAAAAATCAGTGCCTTAGGACCAAAGTCACGTTTTGATATTTTGCATTCCGCTTTTGGAATTGCCCCTGCAACCGATAAACTCACTGTACAAAAACATGGACAACTCATTTCTCCTGAATTTATTCTTGAGACAAATCCTGATTGGTTGTTGGTGATTGATCGGGATGCCGCAATTGGACGTGAAGGGCAATCCGCAGCACAATTGCTTAACAATGAGCTTGTTCACCGCACAACAGCAAGCAAAAAAAATCAAATTATTTATTTGGACTCTTGGAGCTGGTATCGTGCAAGTGGTGGTTTAACGGGACTCTTTGAAACCGCTAAGCAGATCAATGAAGCCTTTACAAAGAGCAAATAAGCGTACAAAAGAGCTTGCTTGCTATATAAATAAAATTTAAAAGCAGAGATTGTTTATTAAGCAGTCTTTGCTTTTTTTAATTTTGTTAGAAAATGATTTAACGTGAAGAATTACTGGATAACCATAACACTTCTCATTCTCCTGTCTATCCTCAGCATTTTTGTTGGTTATTCTGATGTCACGCCTTCTGACCTTTTCGCAGCCGATCCCCATGCGTGGCTTATTTTTTGGCAAACCCGTCTTCCTCGTACCATTGCAATCCTTTTAGTAGGTGCATCACTTGCACTTTCAGGTATGATTATGCAACTATTGACACGCAATCGCTTTGTCGAGCCATCAACCGCTGGAACTGTTGAATCTGCTTCCCTTGGCATTCTTTTTATTATGATTTTTCTGCCCGATATTTCTGTTTTAGGAAAAATGGTCGTTGCGACACTTTTTGCCATGACAGGCACTTTACTTTTTATGTTTTTATTGCGCCGCATTCCTCTAAAATCTGCTCTCATTGTACCCCTTACAGGGATTATGCTAAGCTATATCATTGGCTCTTTAACCAATGCCATTGCAGATTATGAAATGTTACTTCCCTCTCTTCAAGCTTACTTATTTGGCAGTTTTTCAATGGTTCTTGAAGGAAAATATGAGCTCTTATGGCTGTCCCTTCCCCTTTGTATTCTGGCCTATTGTACTGCTGATCGCTTTACGGTTGCAAGTTTGGGAGAAGATTTAACCAATAACCTTGGATTGAATTATCGTGTTGTCATGTTTTTTGGTCTTTTTATTGTCGCCTCAATCACTGCTGTTGTTGTCTGTACAATTGGCCGTATTCCTTTTGTTGGACTCATTGTGCCCAACCTTGTGTCAAATTTCATGGGCGATAATATGCGCCGTACTGCTCCTTGGGTGGCCATCAGCGGTGCAGGATTGGTCTTGATTTGTGATCTTGTAGGACGAATAATTCATCCCTCTCTTGAAATTCCCATAAGCACTATGATGGGTGTAATCGGTAGTTTTATTTTTATGATACTGCTTTTACGCTGGAGAAAGCGTCTTGGATAGAAGAAGAAAAACAATATGTGTACTAACAACACTTATCATCATAGCATGTACTGTCATTAGTCTTTACATGACGTGGAATATCAATGTTTATACATGGACATTTCGTCTTACAAAACTTTCCTCTCTGCTTCTTATTGCCTATGCAATAAGCGTTTCTACGGTTTTATTTCAAACAATCGTTAATAATCGGCTTCTTACCCCTTCAATTATGGGATTTGATCAGCTTTATATTTTAATAAAGACTGTTCTGATGTATTTTGTAGGCTCTCTTTCTTTGCCCTTTTTAAATGAAGAAGGACAACTCATTCTCGAAGCCCTCATTCTTATTCTTTTTTCAATAAGCCTTTTTCGCTGGCTATTTTCAGGAAGCCTAAAAGGACTTCACTTAACGCTTTTAATTGGTGTTGTTTTAGGCGGCTTTTTTTTCAGTTTACGGATGTTTATGCAATTGCAATTAAATCCAGACCAAATGATGAATTTAACGGATATTATGTTTGCAAATTTTAATAAATTTAATACGTCCCTCATAAGCTTTGCCACAATCATTGTCTTCATTGTGAGTCTGATTGGATGGCATTCTCGTCATCTTCTTGATATTTTGGCTTTGGGACGTGATAACGCTCTTAATCTTGGCGTTAACTACCACAAAAGTGCGACAGCTGTCCTTATTTTTGTTTCCATTCTCGTTTCCATTTCTACCGCATTAGTAGGCCCAGTCACCTTTTTTGGACTGTTAGTTGCCAACCTTTCCTATGAACTTTCTCCTCAAGCAAAACACAGCGTTGTTGTGCCGATTGCAATATTATTAGCGATTATTTGTTTGGTGGGGGGACAATTTATTTTAGAGCAAATTTTTCACATGGCAGGACGTTTAAGTTTTATCATTGAGTTTTGTGGGGGAATTGTTTTCTTAATGTTACTGATGAAGGGAAAACTAAAATGATTGAGATCAATCATCTTTCCAAGGCTTACGGAGCACGATTGATTATCGACAATTTATGCCTTCATCTTCCCAAAGGGGGGATTATTTCTCTCATTGGACCCAATGGTTCGGGAAAATCAACTCTTTTAATGCTGATAAGACGTCTTTTGCCACACCATAATGGTACAATTCATATCGACGGCTTTGATATTGATAAAATGCCCCACGATATTTTGGCTCAAAAACTCTCAATTCTGCGTCAAGATAATCCTTTATCCTTCCGTTTAACCGTATACGATTTAGTAAGTTTCGGACGCTATCCTTATTCAAAAGGCTGGTATACACATGAAGATAAACAATTTATCGACAGTGCGCTACGCTATCTCGGCTTACAAGATTTAAAAGACCGTTTTTTAGATGAGCTTTCTGGCGGTCAGCGTCAACGCGCTTTTATAGCCATGGTTATCTGCCAAGATACTGATTATCTTCTCTTAGATGAACCATTAAACAATCTGGACATGAAACATGCCGTTTCTATGATGAAGCAGTTACGCCGCACAGCTGATGAACTGAAAAAAACCATTCTTATTGTTATGCACGATATTAATTTTGCCTCATCTTATTCAGATATGATTGTTGCACTGAAAAATGGAAAAGCAGCCTATTGTGGAACTCCCAAAGAAATTATGCAACCAGAAATTCTTAAAGACATTTATGATGTTGATATTCAAATCAAAACAATCAATGACATTCCTATCGCTCTTTATTATCGATAATCTAAAGATTTTTTGCGCTTGCCTACACTGTAGAATCTGCTAGAGATGATAAAATTGGCTTATTGGGGAATAGTTTAATGGTAGAACAGCGGACTCTGACTCCGTCAATCTTGGTTCGAATCCAAGTTCCCCAGCCAGTGTAGCTGTAGCTTGCCAGCGGGTTTTGTATATTTTGCCACTAGGTTTTGTACCAATTTATTTTTTCTCAAAGAGTTTTAAAGTGGTTCTCAAAGGGTATTTAAAGCTCCCTTTAACGCGTTTTTCTGCTCCTATTTTTCCAAATCACTAAAGCGTGTAAAATCCGATTGAAATGCCAGTGGAACGATTCCTGTTGGACCATGGCGTTGTTTTGCTATAATAACTTCAGCTTTACCATTGGCTTGCTCCATTGCCTCTTGCCATTTGCTATACTCAGCAGTGCCTTCTTTGGGTTCTTCATTTTTGAGATAATATTCTTCACGATAAACGAATAGAACAATGTCAGCATCTTGCTCAATTGAACCAGATTCACGTAAATCGGAGAGTTGTGGACGTTTATCTGTTCTATTTTCAACTTGACGCGAAAGTTGTGACAGAGCAATGATGGGAATATTGAGTTCTTTTGCAAGTGCTTTTAATCCGGTGGTAATGGCTGTAATTTCTTGAACGCGATTTTCTAATGAACGCTTTGAACCGCTTGTCATGAGTTGGATATAATCGATAATCAAGACATCTAGACCATGTTGTCGTTTGAGACGCCTTGCACGGGCGGACAATTGTGCAAGGGATACACCACCTGTTTGATCAATATAAAGAGGGATTGTTTGTAAGGAACGCATTGCGTAAATGATGTTGGTAAATTGCTCTTCTGAGATATTACCACGACGCATATCAGAAGAAGAAACCTTTATTTGTTCTGAGATAATGCGAGTTGCAAGCTGTTCGGATGACATTTCAAGTGAGAAGAATCCTACTATACCCCCTTCATTGGCTTGGCTGTTATCATGACGCTTGCAAGCATTGGCAATATTAAAAGCAATATTGGTTGCCAGAGAGGTTTTCCCCATCCCAGGGCGTCCAGCTATGATAATCAAATCAGATGGCTGTAGCCCCCCCATTTTCTCATCAAGGGTTTTGATATGGGTAGCGATCCCTGAGAGCTGTGAGGAACGCTTTTTTGCAGCGCTTGCCATGTTAAGTGCTTTTGCAATGGCTGTATCAAAGTTTTCAAACCTGTTAAAGCCCACCCCCATATTTGCCTTTTTCAGCTAGCTCAAATAACTGATTTTCAATCGTTTCAATTTGTTGGGAAGGTGTAAGTTCGACAGGCGCATCAAAAGCTGTATTGGCAACTTCATTGCCAAGATTAATCAAAAACAAGCTGCTGCCAATAAAATCCTAGGTTTCCACACCTAAATGACCTCACGCATGTTTCAGCGCATGCACACCGGTCAGGTGAGCATTTGATCCTACCATTTCCGCTTGTGTCTCAGTAATGGTTGATTTTTCTTCCACTCGCACAAGAATAATTTGTGCCTCAACCCCTTGCGCACACACGGCGTTAATGACATCAAGAGCTGTACCTCTTTTTTTCCCAAGCTTTTTCAGTTTCTCTATCTCATGTGTGAAGAGAAGAACAGGCTCGTTGAGGAGATAGATCTGTGCATCAGCATCAGGGGCTGTAACAACCGCACCAATGGCGGTTTGATCAAATGTTGCTTAAGAACGTGATTTTTTACATTGATTAACCCTATTGACCTTAAATTATTGTCAAATACACAGAGTTATTCTTTATTTTGATCTTTCCTTAATTCTGTGACGGGAACACCATTAATACCCCAATTATCTGTCTCCACTTCATCGATCACTACAACCGTCGTTTTCGGATTTTTATTCAGAATATTAACTAATAATTGAGTTGCCCCTTCTATTAGTTGTCGTTTCTGTTCAGAGGTAACCCCTTCATTAGTAATTTTAATGTTTATGTAAGGCATAAGATCTCCATAATTTACAAATATTGTACAAAAAAGCTCAAATAAATGAACGCAAAAAGATTAAACATTAATACATAATAACTATGCATTTTAAAGCTTGTATCCACCGGTGAAATATGCAGGCTACTGGAAGCAAAAATAGCATTGATTGATACAGGAGAAAGGAGTTGAGCTGCAATAAAGAAGCAAATCCAAACCAAATAATCCGTAACCCCATAAGTTATCGATGACCCTAGTAAGGGAAATGCCAAACTAAATAGCACCATAGGGTGAATTCCTACTACACTGAAAATTGGCAATACGAAGAGAATACAGGCATAGCGCTGCCAAACAGAGAATGATGCCAATGAGTGACTAAACGTCACCGGCAACAAAGGAATAAGCAAATCACAAGTAGATATTAGCAGGCTACAACCTAGCAACAACAGAATTTCACTTGATATACTGCGTATCACTGCCACCAAAGGAGTCAAAAAATCAACACTGCGTGAACTCCCACGCTCAAGGACATATAGAATGCTCGCCGTCAACGCAATGCTTTCTAGTGCATTCAACCTGATAACTGTCAACGCAACGATAAATGTTAGCCAGAACAATATCAAAAAAATCCAAATTCTTAACCTCTCTCCTTCTTTATTCGCTCTCCTCTCATCGCAAATAATCGGATTAGCTAGCGCTACAACAGGAGAAATGCACAACAACAACAGACTGAATAGAAAAAGTGGTATCCCCAAAGCAGCGGATGTGAATATTGGTGTTCTAGGCATAGCAGAGAAAACTGTTGCTGCACCGATGCTGGTTGGCATCAGTACCATTGTGATGCTCATCATTCGCATCACAATAGCGGCCAAATGGCGAGAGGGAAAAACACTTTTCTTCAAGGCATCAATCATTAGGGGGATAACCCCCAAACTCATCGGCCAAGCTAGAAACGCAGTCAGTATCGCTATGGACAGGGTAAGCGAACCCTTTCCATAGCGCATCAACCGTTCAGAGAGAAATTCTGAAATACGCCATATATTCATCACATGGCGCAACAATCCCATGGCGAGTAATAGCCAAAAGACATCAGTAAAACGCACAAGCACAGTACTAACATCAGGAAAGTGCCAACGCCATATCAGCACTAAAGTACAAGCCAACAGGATGAACACACCACTGCGTGCATTCCCCTTCAACCACCAGTATGGTATCGTCAAAAGCAAATAACCGAAAACAGTCACTCCATCCAATGGAATAAGAAACCAAGTTCTCATTGAGATAGATATAAGAAAAATGAATAGCATCAGCATCGCTATTATAGCGGATACGGAGGACATGCGTATCAGGAAGCTTTTTACATTATCAATGTACATTAATTGTTGAATCTTTGACTGAGTGGCGATTAAGAAGCTGCTCGTACATGTCAGTGACACAGCGCCCTGCATCCCGCAGTGCACGCGAATTAACTAAAGGCCTAGGCAAAATATATGTATAAAAATTGGGCCCCTCTACTGGATTACCTACCACCCATAATGTATTTTGTACTTGTCCTTTAGTATCTATAGGATGCTGCTGACAGTCAATATCAATACCACCAGGATGATATCCTTGGTTGATAAATGGCCGGATGATACCCTGAGCAGCCAAATTTTTGATAAAAGGAGACTCATCACGCAACGGAGAAAAACTATCAATCTTGGCCGTGATCAGCACATCTCCATCAACTGAACTGTTTTCATCTTGGAAAACAGACTGAATTTCGAAACGGCTAGTACTAGCATTGAGAACAAGTTTAGGTGAAGGACCGCCAGCCAAAGTCACGATACCAGCCTCCATCAGAGCCTTCAACTCTTGGTTTCGCTGCATCGGTGGGCCGACAGAAATACGGTTAAAGTTTGGATTAAAATATTCAATAAAGTACTTGTGAGATGAAGACGTTAACCCGCAAAAATCAATTGCTGAACGTAAGATATCACGGACATCTCGTAGCACATCTGTAGCAGCTTTCACTGGGCCATCAACATTACCTGCAGCGGAAGAATGAAGATCGTCCTTCAAATGCTCCATGAAGAATCTTGTATAATCCTTCAAAGAGGCAAATATTTTATTTCGATGAGGATACAGCAACGCTTGAATACACTGCTCGTCTTTGGAAGTAACAACATAGGTTTCAGGGTCTAGCCAGTGCCCCAGCTGCGTACTTCGATAGACATAACACATTTCTTTAAGCAACAGAGGTAAAAGCTGCGTTTCGAAATCCAGCTTCGGAGAACCGTTAGCAATGCTGGATTGCTTATGCAGATGATGTATTGCATCGAGAGTAAGGAATGATGGTATATATTGCCCACTACCACCCTTTTGATTAATCCCGCGACTACTAAAAGGCAATGTTTGACGGGAGAATAGAGCTATCTTCGGTTCTTTGCCGCTTGGCATGTAGTGCAATTGTCCAGCATTTTCAGTAAAAGTCCCACCGCGACCGTAAGTCAATTGCGACAAGACATCATAGCTAGTTAATCCAATTCCCTGCACCAGCACACGAGTCTGAGATTGTATAGAATCCAACTTTTCAATTGGATAAGGATTCGAATAATAGTTCAAAAGCGCATTTTTCATTTGATGACCAGCCACAAACTGTTGCAGATTTTCATCATGCGATGAATATGTATTCTTACCGTGACCCGTGGTAATATAAACAAAATCTACACTGTAACGATAGCCATCTTCCAAAAGAACATCCGTTTATTATCTTGGTGGATATGGAGATTGATAACTTTTTGTCGGATCTCCTTAATACGAATACCGGAAGGTAAATCTTGCGTGAGCTCTTGGTAAGCCCAAGCCAGGTATTCCCCTAACAAACGACGTGATAAATAATCATTTTCTTTGATTTCTCTCCCAACATTATGCTCTGTACGAGAAAAAACACCGTTAATATTACGATAACCTTGTTGAATAGCCCATTGATAGAAATTCGGTCCCTTACGAATAGTCCCTACCCCCTTAACTGTATCATCACCAAATAAAGTAATCTGGCAGGCGACAGTGTTAACCAATAAATGATCTGGCTAATGCACACTATGGGGACCGATTCCCATCTCATTGGGATCAATCAATAAAATATCAATGTTCCCAGAAAATGGATAATGGGAATAAAGTGTGAGCAAGCGTTCGAGAATACTGATCCCACGAGGACCAACGCCCAAAATAGCGACTGTAGAGTGAAGAATTCTGTAATCTCCCCTATTAGAATAATTTGACTTTCACAAAATGTTTCAAAAAGAACGTAATAAATTCTTTCGACTTTTTAGTGAAAATTGCGGGTTTATGAAACGCCAACGACCTTTTTACAAAGACAATATTGACAGATTCCAGCAGCAGCAAAAAGCGCTACAGCACCACAGATAACGGAAAGCGCAATGGCATGTGAACCAAACTGTAAAAAACTCGTCAAGAGAGGTCCTAATATTTGGCCAAAGCCGTAAGTTAAGGTAGCCAAGCCTAGCAGATTTATGCCATACGGCGCATATAAACGCTTAGCTAACGGCATAACTAGAGAGGTCGTCCCCATAAAAGTAAATCCAAACCCTATGCAACTGAGAACTATCAGTACAAGAGACTGGCTGAATAATGTCAGTAATACGCATCCTCCTTGGATAAGCAAATTGAGCATCAGACAACGTAATACCCCCCACCGATGGGCTCCCCATAACCAAATGAAACAACTAGGAACAATAGCTATTCCAACAAACGACCATAAGTGGTTAGCGAGTAGTGGAAAATTAAATGTTTTCGCCATCAGAGGAAGATATGTCGCGACAATAATATAACCAAACCCAGCGAGCCCATAAATCAGAGCGAGTTCCCACCAAACGATATTTTCGTGTGCCAATGACTCATTACCAGAAAATTGAGACGCATCAACACGACGTGGAAATAAAATAAACAACAAGAGCAACAATATAACAGATATAAAACCAGCTCCAAACCAAATATTTTTCGCGTTCAGCGATTTACTCAAACCAATAATAACATACTCATTACCCAGTAGAATACCAACTCCCACACCTGCATAAAGCGAAGCAATAACCCACAACTTGTGACTATACTGCATAACCGTAATAGAACCAAAAATCATCATTGCCGCACTCGCGATACCGGCAGCAAAGCGGATAAAGAAGACCAAGTAAAAGTTTGTTGTTAATACCATGGCAAAAATAAGTGCACTCGTCACTATAGCTGCACCAAATAGCATGTAGGGAGCACGGGATATATTCCCAACTCTGCAAAACGAAAAAAAAATACTCCCAACTAAATAACCGCCATAATTAGCGCTAGCTATATAAGAAAGTTGCTTAAAGGTAAACAATCCTTCATCCAACATAACCGGAAATACCGGCGTATAGAAAAATCGCCCAATCCCCATCCCCAAAATCATAATAATCATACCGAATACAGCGATTTTGAAATAACTCAAATCTTGACGATTATTTTTTCCCCCCATTATTCTAATTCCTTAACTAATAATTCGCTCATCCGCATTCTACCTCATCAACAGTAGCACTTATCTCAGAGAATGAAAGCCAATCTAGCCATTTGTTTAAGCAATCAGGGCAACATATTGAGCGATTATTGTCAACATTACTGGATCAATTATATGCATTTCTTCGTTTTACACTCTGCTCCATGGATGCTCTTCTCCCTACAAAGCTTCTTTTTTCAGAAAAATAATGGCGGAAATTAAGCAGCAATAACAACGAGGACATCAAGAAGCACGCCCCTGCTTTGACAAAATAATTTCCCCTAAAGCTACTGCTTCATCAGGTGCGACTAAAATATCCTCACAAGGTTGCGTTATGTTCACATGGTGAACGCCCTCAACCATCCGGCGGCTTAGTATCCAACTTAAAGACAGATCACACCCAAGCCTTTGCGCACGCGCCCATTCTGCTCTTAAATTCTGCTCCGCTCTTTCCAAAAGAAAGGAGCCTTCATCCGGTAACAACCAAAGATCAGCAGAAACATTGATCATCCGCTGTACCGCGCTTTTCACAAGGATGTGGTCATTGGTCATTTTAACATGAGGGGCATCAAGGGCTGCTTGCACCTTTGCAATTAAAGCCTCATCAGCCACCCTTGAAAGGGCGTCACTAAAAAGCGCAACATGAATAAGCGGGCTTTTACCCACACGATAAACAAAAGCATCTTTGACATGGATATCGCTTGAGAGGGCAAAATATTGGTAACGTGGCGCTGTGCCACCTGTGGAATGTCTTTGTCTATTCAAGCGAATGCGGCGGCGCAAACGCTCATCATCTTCATCCAAAAGGCGCGTGACCCCATGAAAATCCCCCAAATGATCTAAACTTGTTCCACGCGCAAATGTGAGTAAATTATCTCGCGCACCTCATTGACCCACCGGCGCAATAGCAACTCTTCATAAGCCGCCGCTTGCAATTGAATGACCACCGGATCATAAGCCGTCTTTTCCACATTATAAGGAATATGATGCGCCGCAAAAAGCTCAGTCAAACGCGTGATCTTTTGCTCTAAAATTGCTTCAACAGAAAGCTCTTCAATAATTTGTGGGAGAGGGAGTTGTGGAATGGATAAAGGTTCAAACTCTGTCATCACCAACCTCTAAATTAGTACTCATTGGCTCTTTGTGTGACCAATCCCAAAATGCCCATTGGGATAAAAAACACCCGTTAAAACAAAATGGAATGTACCTTCACGCGTTGCTTTTGTCAGATCAATCCTCTGCAACGAAAACCCAGGCTCCCCACACTCTGGATCATCGAGTGCTTCAACAATTGCTTGATAAAGCTGCATCATCGTCGCAGGATCAGCATTGGCATCTTAGAATGCTCCAACATCACACCCATAATGACGACGCAAAACCCGTGTCCCAATCCTTGTCGTCAGACATTTACGGAGTGACTGTTGTCAATGCGCAAAGCCATATAAAAGAGAGCCATCCTTTTCGCTCATCCCGCACCGCATGCTTTAAGCACCCTTTGTTGTCTTTGTGAGAGAAACCGTTGGGGACACAGAAACAACAGGTGCTGGTTTTTCAGCAATATGACCAAGCAGCAACGGATATTTAGCCGCTTCCTCACTTAAACAAATTTCTTCACCTTTGCCCAGTGAACGCTTACCAGCAACAAAATCGGCATTGGTTAAAATAACATAAGTGTTCTCACGCATGATAAACTCCTTTAAAGGGGGTGAGAGGTTGTGGAGGGACCCCATTTTGACCCCACCGTGTTTGTGGCTTGCGCCAACAGATTTTTGATTGTGCTGCAAATCTTCTGCTTGAATATGCACACTGCCCATTAATTCAACATGAATTCCTTGATGATAAAGCACCAAACCTTGGCTACTCAAATGGATTTGGTTTTCCCCATGGGAGAGAATGAGCTCATTCTTTGTGATACGAAAAGTGCCATAAGAGCCGTCACTTTTCTTTCCTTTTTTGTGCTGTAAGAGCTTTATCTCGTTGCTCAAGCGTGTCTTCTAAATGAATAACTTTTCGTTTCTTATCGAAATATTTTCCTCAGACTTTGAAGCCTGTTATTTAAATTATCAACTTCGTGATCGAACCTTTTAATCTCTTGATTTAAGTTATCAATATGTTCTTGATGTTTAGAAATCACTTCTAAATAATGTAATGATTGAGACTGATCCTTAAGCTTATTTGCTTCATTTAATTCTCGAAAAGCCTCTGTTCTTTTCTCAACATGCTCAAATAAAGTAAAAACCTTCTCGAGCCGTTCAAAAATTGCAGCATTCCGCTTTTGCGTTATTTCATATTTATAAGCCAGTTGCTTGTTATTTGGCATATTTTTCAGCAATGCAAAATAGAGTGCCTGCTGTTCAAAAGCTATTCTCTTCAAGTCCTCTACCGACACCCCCAATATTTGCATTGTATCGTTCCATCCTCTCTCCGCATTGTCTTTTTCAAACTTTGCTGAATCCAACTTCTGAACCGCATCATCACGTTCCTTAACAACTTGGGAACAAAATAATTTATCTATACCAGTATAGCCATGCGAGGTAGATAAAAGATATGTTAGCAAAAATACGATAAGCAACAAGCCTTCTCTCAACAGAACTTTTTTTGTAAACATTTTTTATTTTCTCGTATGCAATAAATTAAAATAAACAATTAAATTCGTATTGAAAAATTAATAATGAAATTTATTAAATCTATTTAGAATAATCTATGATAAAAATAAAAAGGGATAAATTGTACACAAATTAAATACTTAACAAACAGAATAAAGCTATAAAAACTAATTTATTCAATAAAATAGTCATAGATTTTTCTGTCTAGCTTTATATCTCTATAGAAGCAATTTAATCACTTTATAGGTAACTTTAAAATATTTTAATAGGATATTATAATTGCTTCAAAAATAATATTTTGATTAATAAATCTATTAACAATTATAAAATGATGCGTATACAAAACGGATAACCACAATTAATGTAGTGATAAACTACTTTATAATATAGATTTGTTTGTTTTATCAGTAGAAGCAATAAAAAAGTTTGTATTTTTTACATAAATTCAAATTTATTCATTTTTTATATTATATTTTATGCTATTACTTTTAAGTTGATAAAGATCATAGAGTTTTAAACTGATGAGATGCGTTCTTTTCTCAATGTACATTCATCAATATTTGATGTAGGAATATTTACTTTACATCATAAAAGTGTATTTACATTTTTATATAGGATCCTCCTCCCATGTAATGTGGTGAATAATGAAAACATCAATAACAGGGAGGAAATCATGGATCATACAGAATGTAAGTAATAACTAAAAAAATTTACCTGAAATTATTTTTCAGGGAAGAGTTGGTTTGCTCTACACGTGGGGAGGAGAAATGAAACAACAATATATTTTAGGAAAATACACACGTATTGTTGTTTGTGAAGAGGATGCTATTTTTAGTGCAGGTTCAAAGCAGTTTATTATCAATAATAAAAAATTTTGGGACCACTTAGTGCTTATTGCGGCACAATGGATCAAAAAAAGACAGTAGATGAAGTTTACAATTCACTATCGCTAATCCTATTAAAAAAAGTTTTGACCGTGCGTTTGATTTCCTTGTTTCTAACCATTTTCTTGTCCAAGCTGAAACATCAAACAATATTCTCAATAATCGGTATTCCAGAAGTCATCTCCATTATCAAATGTTATGGTATGCATCCAACCTCTGTTCAGCATACTCTTTTGCAAAAAAGTGTTGTCATTTTAAGGGGTGGTGGGATTGGTAATCATGTATCAGCAATGCTTGCATCCTCTGGCATTGGAAAATTGACTCTTGTTGACAATGATGTGATCGAGATAACCAACCTTACCAGACAAATTCTTTTTACTGAAGAAGATATCGGTCTTCCGAAAACAACAGTTCTTAAACGTAAGCTGATGCGGAGAAACAGCCAAATTGAAGTTCATGAATTACAAATGTTGATTACTGAAAAAGAGGCTATCAACAAATTACCCAAAGCTGATTTATGGATCATTTCTGCTGATTCACCTGTTCGACTAGGCCTATGGATCAATGAATGGTGTGTGAAAAATAAACAAGCCTATATAAATTCCGGTTATGTTAATGATATAGCTGTCTTTGGTCCATTTTACATACCTGGTAAAACTGGTTGTTACACATGTAGCTCGTCTATAGGCAATCTTCTGGCAAAAAGTGATCATCTTATTTATAAAGCTTGTATTATGATTAATAATAACTTCAAAGTTGCTACATTTCCTCCTGTTAATGCACTTTCAGCTGCCATATGTGCTAATGATGCTCTTAAATTTTTGGGTGGTTATGGAAGCCTTCTTTCCACTGATCGCCGTGTGGGGATATGGAGCAGCCAACTTTTCACAGAAGAGCGTTCTCTAAAGAAAAATCCTCACTGCAAGGTTTGTGGAACAACACAATGAACAGACCTCGCACCCTTGCTCTCAACTATGGATCCTATAATGCTGTCCGCATGCTGATCGGCGTTTACCATGCTATTTTTTTAATGTCCATGGG
This sequence comes from Bartonella sp. MF74HXZ, assembly GCF_042194445.1. Lineage (NCBI taxonomy): Bacteria > Pseudomonadati > Pseudomonadota > Alphaproteobacteria > Hyphomicrobiales > Bartonellaceae > Bartonella > Bartonella sp. MF74HXZ. The sequence continues at coordinate 76,627 of NZ_JBHIMW010000008.1, forward strand.
AGTTAGTCTGGCGCAATTAGCTCTGCTTCAGGTTGTCTTTTCCACCACCATCTTGCTGCTTGATTTTCCCTGCGCTGTTTTATCTGACAGATATCGACGTAAATATTCCGTTATGGCTGGGGTCTTTATGACAGGAGTATTTTATCTTCTATGCCTTCAAGCTCCCAATATGACGGCACTTATTATTGCGCAAATTCTCTATGCAGCGGGCATTTGCATCATTGTCAGCGCCATTGACGGATGGATTTACCATTCTCTAGGCGATAAACAGGATCACTTTTCGCATTATGCTCATCTCTACCACCAAGTTAACTCTTTCGGAAGTATTCTCAGTGGGATTATAGGAATTGGAACGATCTATTACTCTGGACAATATTTTTTGGGATATATCATCTCATGCCTCATGATGGGATTTATTTTTTTGATATTCCTTATTGTTCCGGAAGAAAAGAAAACGACAATTGAAACATCCAAAACAAAAACAATCTTGCACAATGCCAAGGAAACGCTTTGGATCTTTCAAAATACAGTAGGAGGAGCATGGTTTATTTTCCTCATGTGCCTTTTTAGCGCTGGTATTCAAATTATTTATCATTTCTGGCAACCGATAATACTTTCAGGGGGGAAAATTAACCACCTCAACGGTTCGCAAATGCTCGTCTTGATGTTCTGCCATATTGGAGCCTTTTCAGCACAATATTTTTCAAATTTACTGATGTCTAAGTATCATGTTCTTGATAAAAAATATAAGAATTCTATAAAATATTTTTCCTTCTTTTCTGCGCTGATGTGCATAGCGCTCTATTTTTCAGTTCATAACCATCAAACTGCTGCATCAGTCATCGCCTTCTCTTTAATCCATGGATTTATTTGCACTGTACCGATAGGGGCCAAAAGCTTATTTTTCTCAGAACTTAACCAAAAACAAACGCAGCATATTTCCGGTATTGTTGGTGCTGTATCTTTTAGCGGAAGAATATTTTCAATTACAGTATTAAGTATTATTTCTTTTCTTCCTGCAAAAGTTTCTCCATCTTACTACCTAATATTACCGACCATTACTTTTTTCATGTGTGGTTTGGTTGTCATGAGATGGATGAAACACTCCCACAAATCGCTATGAGAGGAAAATTTTTAAAATTATCACCCACAATGTTTTCTTCTAAAAGAGATCGATAATTTTTTGAGAACATTGCCACATCCAACGTTCAACATACAATGAAAATATAAAGCAATATGTTGATTTATAATGATAATATAGCAAACTCGAATATTGTACGATTCTTTCTTTTCAAATCTGTTTTTATGGTTGAAACAATCAAAATCATTTGCTTGCACATCAGTAAGTGGAGAAAGCCGTATAAATAAAAACAATTTAGAAAGGAAAAATGCATTTTATGAACTCCCATAATCAAAGTCTATCACAACATGGAAGCAGGAGTATAATATGCCCCTTTGCATCTTCATAAGTATACAAATGGTGTGGCTCTATAAGACTTTATATGCCTCACAGAAACTTTTGCGTTTTATACCATTTAAGAGGTGCCGTCGCAAAATAGGCCTATACACATTGAAGGATATCTCTTTAACACAAGTGCATAAATTGGCAACACAAGTATATTTTTGTTTAGAATATTCTTTTTATATGAGAGGCATAATCCCAACGGGATAAACAAAAGCGTAAGACACATAATCTTCATTATTTAAAAGACATGACCATAGAGATTTATGAAAATTATAAAACTGAATTAATAAGATGATGATAGAAATAGGAGCTAACTTCCACCTTTTCCGCTTTTATATTTTTTTCAAAATTAAAAAGATCCTTCCGTTTTTAGAAATGACTCGCTAGCAAATATATACAATATTTTCTCCCCTATTTGGCATATAAAAGCTGACATAACCGATAAAGCAAAAGCTTAGCAAAACAACGTCATAAGATAATAAATATGCCACCAAACGATTGGAACAATATAGGGAAGTCAAAAACACTTTGTAGAACAAAATCCGTAACATATCTAGCTTTACGGCCGCTTATTCTTACAAACGTTCGTGCTGCTCCCTATATCCATAAAAATAAATAAGCAATCCTTAGCTAAAAAATATGCAACGTCAATGTGATACTACAATAGAGCTTCGCTTTCCTTTATCAACAAAAGCATGAGAAATTTTGAAACAAACCCATCTTTCTCGCGATAAATTTTTTCCACAACTGATCATATTTCCTTTAATATAAATTGGCATAGCGATTTACATAAAACATATTGCGCTTAAAACATCCCCCATTGGTTTTGCTTTAGTTTACGCCATTAGAAAAAAAGTTTTTGTAACTTGTTTCATGAAACATAAAATTTAAAATCAACACAGGAATTAAGAAAATGAGCAACCACACGCGCTGCTAGCGCAGGTATTACAATTTCGCAAATAAATTTAGATGGAAGAAAGATAAAATAGCACCACTCTATACCAAAACAGCCGATAGAAAACGTCTAGGAAGAAAAGCAATTAAAAAGCTTCACAAAATTGGGATTGGTAGAAAAGCAAATGGGCACAAATCACTGAAAACAAAATTCCCACACACAACCGACTGCTTTTATAACAATAGATGGCGGAGAGGAAGAGATTCGAACTCTCGAGAGCCTTTTGAGCCCTACTCCCTTAGCAGGGGAGCGCCTTCGACCACTCGGCCACCTCTCCAACAGAGAGGCATAAATGGTATCAACAGAAAGTTCAAGACATTTTCGATTTTTTTCCCAAATATCTGAAATTTTTCTCCTATTGAGCCCATAGGGTAAAAAGTTAACAAAACAAAAATTGTGTCTTTTTTACCACATTATCTCGAATAGTACATGTATACATTACAAAAAGGTAATTTCATATTTGAATATCTAAAAAGATTAGTATAGCTAAGATAACAAGTGCCGCGTATTTTATTTATGTCTTTGTCCTTAATGCGTTAGGTAAATGATACTCTTTAGAATTTAGAAGAAGATTAAACGGACCTCGGAGATCCCATATGAATATTAAATCCCTCTTTTTAAGCTCTACAGCAGCTTTTTTAACAATTTCTGGAGCACATGCTGCTTCAACAGTTATCCCCGAACCCGAACCAGTAGAATATATTCGCGTTTGTGATGCCTACGGAAAAGGGTATTTTTATATCCCTGGAACAGAAACCTGCATGCGTTTATCAGGAAATGTTCGTACTGATTTTACAGGCGGTGATAATATCGATGCAACAACCGAAACTGAACTGAACGACAAAAGAAAAACCTATGGCGCATCATCACGGCTCACCCTTGTTTTTCAAGCAGCTTCTGAAACAGAAATGGGAACACTTCGTTCATATGCAAGAATTTTCTCAAGCTGGGATGATGGTAGAAACAGCGCTGGTGCAAAGCTTGCAGCGGCTTACATTGAACTGGGTGGTTTTCGCGTAGGTCTTGATGACACAATTTTCAACAGCTGGACTGGTGATTATGGAAATGTTCTCAATGATGACAGCATAGCACCTGCCGGCGTAACACGCACCAATTTTATTTCCTACACCTTTAATGGTGACTCCGGCTTTTCTGCTATTATCGGAGCTGAAATAGGTAATAATGCAGATCCTCTTCCTGGAATAAACGGATACTATATTGATAAAGATAATAAGCTTGTTTCTATCACGAATGATACTCTTCCAAGTAAAGCAATTAAAAATTACACCCCGAATGTGGTTTTGGGTATAAAGTTTATGCAAAAATGGGGTGGTTTTTCAGCGGTTGCAGCATATGATACTTACTACAAAAAATGGGCTGGAAAAGTACGTGCAGATTTCAATATCAATGATCGTTTCAATCTATGGGTAATGGCTGGTTATAAAAATGGCCTTGATTACTACACAGTAAAAGAAAATAGTGATGAATTATCACGACAAAGCACAACGATCTATGCAAACTGGGGCGGTAAATGGGCTGCTTGGGCAGGTGCCACTTACAAACTTACTCCAAAGGCAAATCTGAATGCACAAGTCTCTTATAGTGCTGTAAAAACTTTTGCAACTTCTGTAAATATTGCATATACGTTGGTTCCAGGGTTTGTAATTACACCTGAATTGACCTATGTTTCTTGGAATGACGATCGCGTTGTGACGGATAAAAGTAATGATGAAAAACATTTATTCAATAAAAAAAGTGCTTTTCAAGGTATGATCCGTTTACAGCGTTCATTCTAATCCTATTTAAGCTAAAGATTTTAAAAACTGGCGATTATGTCGCCAGTTTTTATTTTTGAAATCAAATATCATGAGCATCTTTCTTGATACTCATTTCTTGTCTTTTTGACAAAAATTACTGACTTTCACAAAAATATTCTCAGAAAATTGACCTAATGTGCTTGATAAGAACACTGCATAGGCGGTTTCTACACATCAATTCAAACAATCTCTTGCGTGCCCTTTAAAGGTGGACAAATCCCTTTGCTTTATTACCAAATTGGTCTTTCTTGGTAATTTACCTCTAACCTTTGTTAATTTAGGTCATGATCTTCTCAGATAAATTCTACACTGAACAGATAAAATATTGAAAAAACAAGACATCATTGTGTTTTTGATATGCATGAATGTGTCTTCTATTAACATCCTAAAACACAACATTTTACAACACTGCCGCGCATTAAAAAACTTAATCATCAAGAAACATGTTGTCAAAACGATGAAAATATCCTCTAAAGCAATAAAAGAGAAAATAGATATATCTTCAAAAAATGAATTAACCTCTTCCCCATCTAAAGAATAGAGACTCCTATCAGTAGCAATCTGTAAACGACCCACCTTTTTTTGAATCTGCATCACATTAATTTATAATGACAATTTATTATTTTGCATGTTGAATCAACCAAAACCATTCACTTGTAGACGACAAATGGAGAGAGCTGTGTGAATAAAAACGAGTAAAGAAAATCCTTTTATGAAGCGTTTTAAGTTCCAAGGGCTGTAGTAACATTGAGATCTGGAAAAGTTTATGATGGTTCTAGGCACTTTTATTAAGCATAAAAATGAAGGTACACTTCATAGAGGATTTTAGATTATATTCTTTATGAACGTCACTGTAAAATATGTATTGTGGTACACACTAAAAGACATTTTTAAAACAAGCATGTAAATATACAATACAAGTCCATTTTGGATTGAAGCGTTTTATCTTGCGTAAGGAGCATGCCGTCATATACGCAACATCTTGACTTTACTCATTTTTAAAGGAAGCAAAATATAAGACAAAGAAACAGTAAAATTTAATCTCTGCAAATCACAGAGCTTTCTATAGAGTTATGTTTCCATAAAACGCCTTATACCGTACATGGGATTTTTTACACGATTAATGCCCTTTTTACATAAAGCGTATTGGCAAAAAGAAGCCTCTCTTGATAAGAAAAAGACTTACACGTAATCATATTTTCAATTAAAAGGCATTGAATTCACGGAAAATACTTATCAACCAATGCATAAAGAATTGCTGCTGTTTCAACATCTAGAATTCCATCATAATTTTCTTGACGAAAATGAAGTTGAAATGCTCGGATCAAATCTTTGTATCCTGTTTGGGTACACACAGCAGAAATGTCATATCCATAACATTTTAGCTTCGCCAAAACATCTTCTTTGGGTGGAGAATTCTTAGAGAATTTCTCTTGATAATGACTTTTTAGTTCATCATCATACCATGCTCCTATACCTGCCCTATAAAGTTCTCTCCATGGGAAAGCTGCTCCTGGATCACTTTTTCTTCCAATGGCAATATCACTATGTCCCACAACATCAGTTGGCATAATATCGGGATACCGTTGAAGAATATTCAATGCAAGCTCCTTAACGGCATCAATTTGTATTGGATTATAAGGAGGAAATATACCCCCCTCACCATGATAAGCCATAAAATCAACTGTCTCTTCTGGAGACTCAAAATGACCAGTCGCTAAATTAACGATTTCAATCCCGATAGATGCATCATTGAGATGACTATGCCCAGCCCATGAACTCACACCCGCATGCCATGCACGCTCATTTTCATCGACCAGATTAAAAATACGCATATCCTTAAAGCCTGCCTCACGATATGTCTGCTCTGAAGGATCAGGAACAAGATAATGTGCACTAACCTTTTCTCCTGTAAGTGCCATAATCGAGGATTTAAAATCAAGAGCCGTATAATGCATGACAAGAAAACGAACGCGACGATTAAAACTCTTGACAGAACGATAACTGTTGTAATCAATCTGATACATAAAAGCCCTTTCTTTTTTGCTAAAAAAGACCACTGCGCATCACAACAGATAGGACACAAACTTTAAAAATTTGCAATGAGCTTTCCATTTAGATACTAAGAATTACGCCTAAAATTTGTTCATCAAAAACATTGACACTCTTACCAACAATTAAGACACATTTTTATTTCTCCCCCACACACGCGTAAAATGTTTTTAACCACATTCACAAACACACGGCATTAAATATTTTCCCCAAACAAATTCCTACAAATTACCAATCGAAAAGAAAACAAAAGCGTAAAATGATCACTCCTTAAACCTTCACATCTTACAGAAAAAATAGTTCTTGCTGTTATCGAACTGAAAAATATCGCCCCTCGGAAGCGAACACTCAACGATCGTGCAATCACACAAAAACTTAAAGGAAAAATTTTATAAGCTCTTTACAGCAATTTATTATCAGATAACTGAATGGCACATATTCGCAATAAACTGGACATATTTTTCAATAAAATTTGCAAAGCTTTCCTGTAAATGACACAACTTCTTGTCTTTTCACAACACTGCTTTTTGATTTACAAAGAATCTCAATTATTTACAACGCTTGAGGCACATGACGTCTCTGGATTCCTTGTCATCAGCTCTATGAAAGATAACGAATTGATTTATAATAATAACTAATCATTATAAATATTGAATGTAGCAAGCCTAATATAGTAAAGTTTTTCTTAATCTTGAATTAATCAAAGTCATTTAATTACACATCAAAAGAAAGATTAACCTATAGATAAAAATCACTTAAGAAAAGGATCAAAATACTTCTTATAATAGAACGTTCAATAATTTGAGCAATATTTTTACGTCCCCATAGAGGTTCATTTGCTTTTCTCAGTTTGCAAATATCTTTTTAAAACCAACCAAGCTGCATATTCTTGTAAGACGGCACCTAAAAGTGGTCGCGTATAGGGAAAAGTTACACGATCATCGTCATAACCCTTCATCCGTATAGTCATCGTGGCATGTCCAAGGCTTTCTTCTTGATTTTCTAATATCTCGATAGAAGGTTCTAGGCTCACTTCAACCTCAAGCTTTGGAATATTTTTTGTACTTTTTTCTATGGGCTGAAAATATTTTAAAAGATATGGATCATTGACAGACCAATGAACCTCTGTATGCTTTTCCAATTGTTCACGAGCAGTAGTAACTTCTGCACCAACCAAATATGGACGAAAATGATCTTCAAATTGTTCGATTAAATGCTGTGCCAAAGGTGCTTCTGATTGACCAACAAGCTGCACAAGAACATAAGGACTTTTCCATAAAAAATGCCGTTCAAATGGTTCATTTTCAAGATGACAATCAACCCACTGCGCAATGGTACTTTCATCAATTCCAATCAAAGTCCATGCATACCTCGCATGCGATACAGAAGAATATTTCTTCTCATTGTGTTCTAAATAATTCTCTAAAAGTGCAAGAGCCTGTGATGGTGGACCAGGCAAAACAACAAGCGTACTTCCATCGCAAGAGAGATAAAACCCTGGAGCTGTGCCTGTAGGATTATCAAGCACGGTTGCTGTCTCAGGAAACAATGCTTGACGGGCATTACTCTTATCCGCCGTAATCCCTAATCGTTGTAATTGACCTTTTATTGTTTGCCAAACATCTTCGTGATGTAACAAAGGCTGCTGCACGGCTTTTGCAACCGCATCACGTGTTATGTCATCTGATGTTGGTCCCAATCCCCCACTGATAATGATAAGATCTTCTTGCCCAAGACAAGCAATCACTGTCTCACTAATTTGTTGTAATTGATCAGCGCAAACAAAATGACGCGTGACTTGAATATTTCTTTTATTCAAGCTCTGACTCAAATCCTGCAAATTTGTATTCAAATATTGCCCTGAAAGAAGTTCATCACCAACAGTAATAATCGCAGCACGACAAACAGAGACAGGTTTCACAAGAGAATTGCGAACAGCTTCAGCCATTTGACGTGTAGAGGCTAAGCCTCCTAGATCGTAAGATACAGTTTTTCCAGCACGAATAACCTGATCAACACTCTCAGATAATTGTTTTGCTTCATCTTTAAAACCTAAATGGTCTAAGAGTAAAGCCGTGGTATAAAGCATGGCAGAAGGATTTGCTTTATTTTGTCCAGCAATACGTGGTGCACTGCCATGAACAGGCTCAAAATAAGCAATTCTGCTTCCCACGTTCACACTAGGTGCAAGCCCTAATCCTCCCATGACTCCAGCGGCAAGATCAGAGAGAATATCGCCAAACATGTTTTCAGCAACAATCACCCCAAATTGCTCTGGCTTGGTTGCTATCCACAAAGCAACCGCATCTACATTGTGAATGTCTGCTTCAATTTCTGGATAGTTTTGCGCAATTTTCTCAAAAATTTCTTGAGCAAATTGACCACTCTCCCGCATAACATTCGGCTTATCGGCAAAAGTAACCCGCCTCAAACCATATTCCCGTGCATAAGAAAAAGCGTATTCAAATAACCGCTCTAAACCAAAGCGTGTCTGCAAACGGACTGTCCACGCCGCCTCCTCAAGACCATATTTTTCTAAATTGGGATGTTTTAACCATGCCGCTGTCTCAGATGTTATACCCCGAAAATCCAGTCCAGCATAAAGACCTTCACTATTTTCTCTGATAACACAAAAATGAAAAGGCTTTCTCGGACCAAAGATGTATCTGAAAGGGCGTATATTTGCAAACAGACCTAACTTTTGGCGAAGTTGAAGTACCGGTGACACATAGGCAAGTTTTTTCTCTCGTAAATGCGGTTCCAGTTCTTTTAAAGCCGCTTCTTTTCCCTTACTGGTCACAGCTCCAAGTAAAATCGCATCACTCTCAGTAATTTTTTGCCAAGTTGCTTGAGGGACAGGATCTCCTTCCTGTTTCCAACATTCAAAACCAATATCACCATAAGTAAACTCAATTGGCAATTGAAATTGCTCTAAGACCATCAGCGCAGCATCACAAACCTCTGGTCCTATCCCATCACCAGGTAATACAAGAACTTTCTTTTTCATAATTCACTCATCCATTCAGCAAGAATTCTATTCGTCATAACAGGATTATCATCCCACAAACGCGTACCAGCACTAGAGATAATCTTATATTCATGATTGAAAAAAGGGCTTTTCGTCTGATTATCTACCGTTGCAAGTTGTGACTTTTCTCCCACTAAAGCTAAAAACTTCCCCTTATACTTAACTATTTCATCTCTCGCATCCATCGCCAATAAGAGTTTAAAGCCTCTTGTCATGCGTTCAATTGCCACGCTTTTTTGTTCATCAGGAACCTCCAATAAAACTCTTTTTTTCATAATACCAGAAGGATGCATAAAACCATTGAGTATTTCCAAAGCTCCTGACAAATCATTATTTTCTAAGTAAACAAGAATATCTCCAAGGCGCCGTTTCAAAACCTTATCAGGATAGCCAGGTGCATTCACAGCAAGCACAGCTTGAACATTGGGAAGCCGTGCTGCCAATATTTGTACCAACATTCCAGCCATAGAAAATCCCACAAGCACTGCGGGCTCTTTAAAATAGCTTTTAAGTTTTTCTGCCATAAAAGATAAAGTGTCTACAGCAGCATGATTGAGAACATGAGAACTCTTAGGAAAAAGAGAAAGCGTATCCAGCAGAGTGACAGTGAATCCTTTTGATAAGCATAGCTTTGTCAATGGAGAACAAAAAACACCACCATCCCAAATTGGCATTACAGGAGAAAGAATAATAATAGGAAGGCTCATTGATCAATTCCTCCCCTTATTTTAAAACATGCATTAGAGCCAAAACTTTTCCCACCCAATATAATGAAAATATGTTGAAACTCTAGGCTCATACTCCCCCCATCATAATCGATTTGTTAAACTCAAACTAAGCTTGTAACAAATTTTAAACCCACTCAATCCAACAACATAATAAAAAAATTCATCTAATGTACAGATGCCCCATTCGTGTAAAACATCAAAAGCATTTCCGCATAATACTTTCTTTTTATCATTTCACTCAGCTCATTTCTGAGGTCATAAAATGACGGGCTTTTTGAATATAAATGATAAAACCGATCACGCAACACACAGCTAACAAAGTGGCCATAGCCCGTGGGCTATGGCCAGATATCTTTCCGATAACCGCCGCACTTAGCGCCGCACTTCCTAATTGTAAAGCCCCCATCATACCAGATGCAGCCCCAGCAGCTTGCGGATGTGATGAAATAGCCAATGCTGTCCCTAACGGCAATAAAAAACCATTACCAAAAGTAAGAACAGCAATAGCCATAAAACTTGTCACAAGGGGCCATGGACTTAGATACATTTGCACAGCAAAGAGCACGCCTCCTATAACAAAAATAATATATCCCCGCCGCACAGTCCTTTCCATAGACTCTCGTTGAAAAAACCACCGCGCCACGAGATTCCCTAAAATATAGGGGAGAGAAACCCCGACATAGCTATAGCCAATATAGACAGGTGATAAACCCAATATTGTGAGTAAAAAAGGAGATTCCACAATATAAGCAAAATAGGCCGCATAAGAAAAACACGGAATAAGTGCATAAAAAATAAATTGTTTATTTCTAAAAACGCCTAAATATGCCTTCATCAATCCTACAGGAGAAAAACGCTGACGTTTTTGAGGAGGCAGAGTTTCCGTGAGCACAAAATAACACAGCAAAATGGTCAAAAATATAAAAAAGCTTAAAAAGATAAAAGTTGCCTGCCAATGAAAAGCTTGTATCAAAAGTCCACCAATGAAAGGTGCAAGTGCTGGTGACATTCCAATAAAAGGGAAAACAATCAAATAAAGTTTTCCGGCTGCTTTTTTATCCAACAAATCATTGATAATTGCACGACTTAAGACGATACCCGCACAAGCACCAAGACCTTGCAAAAAACGTAACACAAGAAAAGCGTGAATATGAACCGTATAAATCACACCAAGTGTTGTAAATAACCACAAAAATAAGCCCAATAGAAGTGTTTTTTTACGCCCAAAATTATCACTCAGCGGCCCATAAATGAGCTGTCCAAGTGCCAATGCCAACAAAAAAACTGCCACTGCATTCTGAATTTGAGATTGTGTCACTTGATAATATTGACGCATCTCTCCCAGTGCTGGTAAAAAAATGTCGGTAGAAATCAAACCTCCTGTTGATAAACATACGATAAGTATAATGAATGGTAATGTATATTTATGTTTCATCAGGAAAATCACATTTCTTAAATTTAAAAATATTTAAATTTTACGTGTATAGCAAAATAATAATTTATATTTATAAATATAAATCTATTTTAACTTTATCCACAGGGAATAAAATAATAATTTTTCTTTATTCTTTTACTTTATTTGAGAATAATTCATCTTGTTGATGCATAAATCCAATGTCTGATCCGCACGCACACGCAACACGTAAATAAACACTTAGCACTTCACTTTATAATTAATTTTAAAGCATAGCAAATCGCAATTTTAAAACTATACGCAAAAGAAGCTAAAAGATCAAAACTCCCCTTCAGAAATATATTTCCCAATCCAAAATAGCGCATTTTATTGTATTCATGTTGCCCTATCTTCATCAGCTTTTTTTCATTGATATCATCAACAAAAACGCTCCCAAAATCTATCCCCTCTCCATGATAACAACATCACTCTCCCGACAATATCTTTTATCAGAATTGGTTTACAACGCTCAAAGAAAAAAGAAGCCACAAACTCCCTCTCCTCAAAACTACCCACGCGAATATTATTGTAACAATACAGCGTATAATAATGGCTCATAGAGAAGTCTTTATCAACACAAATAATTGAGCAAATAAACTTAATAGCCCACTAATATCATAAAGCAAATGGTGCTTCTGTCTCCCCCTAAAATCTAAATTCATCTTGTCCATTTTGTTAGATTTTCATTCTACATAACCATCACAAAGTTTACTGCCTAAGCTATTGACAAACATGATATAATGAAAATTTGATAAATCATTCTGCATCTAATTTAGAAAGCAAGGAGAAGCTATTAATGAATATAACAGAACTAGCCATGTACCAATTACTTGTACCTATTAAAGTGGAAAGACATACACAGAAATCACCTTACGCCGCCCGAGCTTTAAAGACCTAAAAGCAATACAGAGCAAAGAAGGTGACGAGCAATCAATTGAAATAATCGCATGTCTTTCAGGGTGGTCCTATAATGCCATCAGTAAACTTGGTGTTCGTGATTTTTTAAACATTAAAGATATTTACGGGCCTTTAATAAAAGAATTACTAAAAGAGTTTGATAAAATGCTAAACAAAGTAAATGCACCCATAAAAAGCGTAATGGATGAATGTACTTTAATCGACAGTAAACCCGAAAAACACACAAGTAATCTTCAGACAAATACATTTGAAACAGAATCCATGACAACTGCAAATGCAAAAACCTGCAGCACCTATGAATCGGTTACAGTTCATAATCCCTACGTCATAAAGGGAGAACACATGACTTTTACAAAATGCAGTTTCTTAGTACAAGATGGTCCATCAAGTCAAATTTATCTCTCAAATCAAAATGCTCTTACATCGCATAAAAAAACTGCGTGCGAAACTAAAAAACAATCTTTGGAGAGAATCTCGAAACTTTTGGACATTGTCTCAAAACTTTTCAACTTTCCTCTCTGGTTTTGGGAGTTTTTACTCAAAGAACTTAGAAAATTTTTCTAGCATTTCTTTGATATAGAGCAATAAGAGAAGGAAAAACAGCTTAGAACACTAATGTTTCTTCCTTCTCTTTTATCTCTCATAGCTTTTTGAATTGAATACTTTTGATATTTATTTTGAATAATTGAGGCATTCTTTTAATTATAAGTATATATAAAAAACTAAAATTTTAGAAGACGCGCTGTTTTTACAAAAAAATGAAATAAAGACTCCGGAATTTTAAGTAATGATCACCGTCTTGTTTTCGATGTTTTCTGTCCTTTTTAGCGCATATCTATTCACTTTTGGAACATAATTGGCAAAAAGACATTGTATCTCCAGCATATTCAAGGAGA
>NZ_JBHIMW010000009.1:0-69889 GCF_042194445.1 Bartonella sp. MF74HXZ
TCTCCTTGAATATGCTGGAGATACAATGTCTTTTTGCCAATTATGTTCCAAAAGTGAATAGATATGCGCTAAAAAGGGATAGGAGAGATCTAAAGTTAAGCTCGAGATCATCATAGTGGGGCATTTTCTTTTAAAACTTTTGTTTAAAGCACGTTCATAGAGAGTTTTTGTTGATCATAAAAAAGGGGTGTAAAAACGACAAGGTACGCTATTGGGCTTTATGAGGTCATTGAACAAAATAATATGAACGCTTTTTTTGTTTATATTCTTTCATAAATTTGAATTTTTGTCTCATGACAACGTCTTGGTCGATAAACATGTGATAAGCGTTACGAATGGAAATATATTTATGTTTCATAAATAAAAGCACACTTTGTATAAAGAGCTCTTTCTTTGTGTTTTCAGTATTGTATTCTTTTGACAAATGCTTTTCTTTTTGATTGTATCAGAAAGTTTAAAGACAGACCGTGTTAGGATATAAAATGTTTTGTTCAGCTTTTTTTAAAAATAGTGAAAAATATGGACCGCTTTGCGTTGGTTTTGATCCGAGTCATAAAGTTTTGCAATCATGGAATTTAAGCTGTGATTATAAAGGTCTAAAAGATTTTTGTGATATCCTCTTAACAGCGGTTGTGGGTAAAGTGGGGATGATAAAGCCTCAAGCCGCATTTTTTGAGTTATATGGGGTGGAAGGGCTTCAAATTCTCAAAGAACTTATTGAAAATGCACAGGCACAAGGTTTGTTGGTTCTCGTTGATACGAAAAGAGGGGATATTGGCTCTACTGCTGAGGCTTACGGTAAAGCTTGGCTTGGTTCAAGTAGTGCGTTTAAAGCAGATGCCATAACAGTCAATCCTTTTTTAGGATTTGATGCTCTCATTCCTTTAATAAAGATTGCAGAAGAAACAAAAACGGCTGTTTTTATGGTTGTTCAATCTTCGAATCCAGAGGGAAGGCACATTCGAAATGCGCGCATTGGTGATCAAACGGTTTCTGTTCATTTGGCACAGCGTATTTTTGAATATAATAGCCAATCTTCAAGTCAATATCATCATGTTGGTCCTATTGGGGCAGTGATTGGAGCAACATTGGGCAATGAAGCAAAAGATACAATCGAACAGCTAGAAAATAACTTATTTCTCGTTCCTGGCATTGGGGCTCAAGGGGGAACAATAACACAATTAACTCAGCAGTTTCCTCAAAGGCTATGGCAGAATCTTATTCCTTCCATTTCAAGATCGATTACACAGGTTGGTCGAAATAGTGTTGATTTAAAAAATGTTATTCATGATTTTGCTGAGCAATCTAAAAATACGCTTCTATCTTAAAGTTTTTTGCTAAGTTATCAAAGAAAAAAAGCTCTTATAAAAGAAGGGGCTTATCAAATTTTAAGTCAGATACTTCTTTCAAAAAGTGATTTGCTTTATCAAAGTCAAGAGTTATTTTTGATCTTTTCAAAAAGTGTTCATATATTTCTTATTTTCTGTTGGGATTGGGAGGATCAAATACGGAAAGCAAATGTTTGAAAAAAAAATGCAGAAATCTTGGAAATATATGAAAAATTGCTTCAAGGAAGACGAGATAAAGGAAGAAAATATAAGAAATACCTGAACAGTGCTAAAAGATGAGGCATAAGAGGGCTTGGAGAGTGTATTCGTTTTGGGCACGTTTTAGTTTAAGGGCTATGACTCATCTTACAGGATAAACTCTTTTAGAATATTGCTTTATAAGGATATTACTTTTGTAAAATAAAGGACTCTAACATGTTATTAAAAGTTTTTAGATTGATAAAGTCATTGCAGCGTTGGTTTCTATAAGATAGACACACATTATCTGTGAATACATATTGTTGTTAGAGAAAAACATGTCATTGAAACAAGAAAAAACCAAAGCCCGTTTACCCCGTGGTTTTGTGGATCGTACAAGTGCACAGTTGTATGCAACTGAAACAATGATTGCGCAAATTCGTGAAGTTTATGAACTTTACGGTTTTGAAGCACTGGAAACACCAATTTTTGAATATACGGATGTGCTGGGTAAGTTTTTACCTGATGAAGATCGTCCAAATGCGGGCGTTTTTTCGCTACAAGATGATGATGAGCAATGGATGTCTTTGCGCTATGATCTTACTGCGCCTCTTGCCCGTTATTTTGCAGAGAATTTTGAAGTTTTGCCAAAGCCTTATCGCAGTTATCGTCTTGGTTTTGTGTTTCGCAATGAAAAACCCGGACCAGGGCGGTTTCGGCAATTTATGCAGTTTGATGCGGATATTGTTGGAACACCAACGGTAGCAGCGGATGCTGAAATTTGTATGATGGCAGCGGATAGTTTGGAAAAGTTAGGGTTTCAGCAGCATGATTATGCCATTCGCTTGAATAACCGAAAAATTCTGGAAAGTGTTTTAGAATTGATTGGTTTAGGGGAAAGGGAGCAGATTGAAAGGCGCTTAACTGTTCTTCGAGCAATGGATAAACTGGATAAATTTGGTCCTGAAGGCGTGCGTTTGCTTCTAGGCAAAGGGCGTTTGGATGAAAGTGGTGATTTTACAAAAGGGGCCGAGCTTAAGGATAAAGAGATTGAGTGTATTCTTTCCTTACTGACTGTAAATGCAAAAACGGCAGAAGAAATCCTTGATGCTCTCAGACAAGTCGTTGGTCAGAGTGCTCAGGGGCTTGAAGGGGTTCGCGAGCTTGAGGAAATGCAAGCAATCTTTGTCGCTAATGGTTATCACAATCGCATTAAAATTGACCCTTCGGTGGTTCGTGGATTAGAATATTATACGGGACCTGTTTTTGAGGCGGTATTGCTTTTTGATGTTCTCAATGATGATGGGCAAAAAGTTGTTTTTGGCTCTGTTGGTGGTGGTGGGCGCTATGATGGATTGGTGGCACGCTTTCGTGGTGAAAATATTCCGGCAACAGGTTTTTCAATCGGTGTCTCACGCTTGATCGCTGCTTTGCAAAATCTTGGAAAGCTGCCTATGAAGGAGACAACAGGGCCGGTTGTGGTGTTGATGATGGATAAAGAACCAGAAGCTGTTGCTGGTTATCAAAAAATGGTGATGCAGTTGCGTGGTGCGGGAATTCGTGCTGAGCTCTATTTGGGGGCATCGGGAATTAAAGCGCAGATGAAATATGCAGATCGACGTCAAGCGCCTTGTGTGGTGATTCAAGGGTCACAAGAACGTGAGAGCGGAAAAATTCAGATTAAAGATTTGATTGAAGGGGCGCGTTTGTCCCACGAAATTAAGGACAATCAAACATGGCGTGAAAGCCGTCCTGCGCAAGTGATGATTGATGAAGAGCAATTGGTTCAAACAGTACAAGATATTTTGGCAGCCCAAAAATGGTAATGATAAAAGTTTTGTGAAAGCGATTGTTGGGAAAAGCTCGAACATTTCCTCTTCAATTTTCAGAATTTGTATTTTACTTGTTTAGATATTCTTAAAATCGCGTTATTTTTTTAAAGTTCCTGCGGCATAAAAGCAATTTTTAAAGATAAAAATGCTTTGTCGTCATTATGAAATGAATGCTTTTGAGCGCGCGAGGTAAGTCTCTTTGTGCAACAAAATACTGGACACTGAAGCATTTGAGGTTCTTGACGCAACCCTGTTTAGAAAAATTGATGATCAATAACAGAGTTTATAGAAATATTGATCATTCATATGGATTTAATTTTTGAATTCTCATTTGCTGATATCATATTTCTACTGTTTTATTGTCGGCAGTCTACAATCTCACATCCATGAGAGATGAAAGAAATCTCAAGAGTTTTATTTTAGAAGATTTTTTTAGTTTCAAAAGCAACGAATAACTTAAATCAGACAATTTTTAAAGGGAAAATATGGGAGGCATTATAAGAGATTATAATGACAACCATTTGAAATTATTCATTTATTATAACAAATCAATTTTTTACGGAGAAATGAAAATGGCCCAATATGATTTTACAGTGTTATATGAAAGAAATCCCTTTATTTTGAAAAAACCTGAAGATATTGGAAAATCATTTAAACTTCCTCCTTCAAATTTCGGATTTGAAGATCTTCCGCAAATTACGTTTTCAGGAGCGTCCGATAGCCGGCGTATGATTTTTGGGCTATCATTTAGTGGTATGAAAGCATTTTTTGTGATGTTGTGGCAAGTAGGGAAAATGTCAGATGAAGATGATGTGGATTTATGGTTTGATCAGGTAAGATTAGATGAGGATACTCTCAATGAATTTTTGATTTGTGATCTTTCAATTCAAGAACCAGAATATCTTAATTTTGAAAGTTTTAAAGAAGGTATCAAAGAATTAGAAAAGAATAAAATTGTAGCGAAGGGGACAAAACGATATTGTTATTTTATTAATCCAGATATTTTTGGTCTTCCTGAATGTGATGAAGATTTTGAGCTCGATGAAGAGGAAGAGATAGAAGAGGAAGAAATGAAAACACACTTTATGGTAGAACATTCAAATAAACGCCTTCTTTAACCGTTTCTCTCTTAGAGAAAAATAAAAGCTTAGAATAAATGGCTATGAGAACAGCAATGAGTCTGTTTATGGTATGTGAATTGGAATGTTTACGGGATCTGTTTTTATTTAATATTCTTCATGAACAGTTATTTATGCAGAGCCGTTTTTATACCATATTTTTTTCTTGATGCTTTTGTGAACCTTGCAGTAATGATGTTCATAGCTCTAGTATTTTAGAGCGTTTACGAGACGCATTTTTACTCTTTTAATCATTTATTCATATGCCAACCTCACGTGCTAATAAGCGAGAAAATAGTTTTAAGTTCAATATAAGAAGGAATAAAATAACACAATCTTATGATATTCAGTGCCTCTCATTCGACATGAAAAATTATAAATTATCCTTATAAATCAAATTATTGTTTGACACAAAGCTTTTCTCAATAGGAGAAATTTACATTGATCTTGCATATTTCATCGATACGTTAGTCCTTGATGTTTCTGAGAGAGTTTTGTATGAATTTGCGCATTTCGCAATTGCATCCCCATTTTTTGATAGCGTGCAACAGTTTTTAGCTTTTTATTCTTTTAGCACTATAATTGGTTTGGATTTTTTACTGGAAATTTTTCAAGTTTTTTCAAAGCAGTTAAAACGTGAAATACCTATTAAAAAATTATTGCTGGAATATTTTCTCACCAAAAACGCACAACCAACTTATAGTGTCTGCTTTGACAAATAGATGTTTCAAAAAATATAAACGACACAAATTTTCTTTACTAAGGAAATTTGTGTCGTTAAATTTTGTTTAAATAGACGATTTGGGGGCGGAATTAGTTTTTCAAAGCTTTTAAAACATTTTGTGGTGAAGAAACTTCATAAGGATCTGTTGCACAATTATCTGAAAAACCTGCTTCTTCAAACCATTGCTCAACCACACCATCATTAATAACGGCAGCATAGCGCCATGATCGCATGCCAAAACCAACATTGTCTTTTGCAACCAGCATACCCATTTTGCGTGTGAATTCACCAGAGCCATCAGGAATTAATTTCACGTTTTTGATATTTTGTGTTTTTCCCCAAGCATTCATGACAAAAGCATCATTGACGGAAAGGCAATAAATTTCATCAATACCCGCTTGTTTAAATTCATCATAGAGTTTTTCAAAGTCAGGCAGCTGAAAAGTTGAGCAAGTAGGGGTAAAAGCTCCAGGAAGAGAAAAAAGAATAACACGCTTTCCTTTAAAGTAAGCATCGCTGTTAACTTCTTGCCACCGATAAGAATTATTTTCACCCACTTCATCTCGGACACGTGTATGGAATGTTACATTGGGAACAGTTTTTTTCATCATAAGGATGCTCCTATATTTTTTACAAAAATTTCGTTTTAAAACAGCTTTTGTCTTTAAAAGCATATCGGAAAGAACGGTTTAAATAAAAGGGATTCTTTAAGAATTCTTACTTCTAACGAGTGTGCAAATATTTCACACTTCCGTCAAGTAGAATTAATGGTCGACTTTGGATACTCTTCACCTTAAAATTAAAGGAAAGAATATGAAGGTATTTACATGACCATAAAGACAGTTTTGACCACGGCTTTTGAGGGGCAAAAACCGGGAACGTCTGGTTTGCGCAAAAAAGTGTCTGTTTTTCAACAACCTCATTATGTAGAAAACTTTATACAGTCTCTTTTTGATAACATTGGACCTCTTGAAGGAAAAATGTTGATTCTTGGGGGCGATGGG
The DNA here is from genome assembly GCF_042194445.1 of Bartonella sp. MF74HXZ. Lineage (NCBI taxonomy): Bacteria > Pseudomonadati > Pseudomonadota > Alphaproteobacteria > Hyphomicrobiales > Bartonellaceae > Bartonella > Bartonella sp. MF74HXZ. Next base: position 6,205 of record NZ_JBHIMW010000009.1, read on the forward strand.
CGCACTTTTAATCGTACTCTCCTTCAGATTGTGTTGAAGATGGCAGCGGCGCATGGTGTTTCTTGTGTTAAAATGGGAAGGGGCGGTATTCTTTCTACACCTGCTGTTTCGCATCTTATTCGTAAAACCCATGCTCATGGTGGACTTATTCTTTCTGCAAGCCATAATCCTGGTGGTCCAGAGGGAGATTGTGGTATCAAATACAATGTTTCTAATGGTGGACCCGCTCCTAATTCTTTATGTGATGCTATTTTTGCAACATCGCAACGTCTTTCCTTTTATAAAATTCTTGAAGCACCAGATATTGATTTAGATAGGCAAGGTACGATCTTTATGGGAGCCATGCGGATTGATATTATTGATCCTGTCGCTGATTATGTTGCTTTGATGCAGGAGCTTTTTGATTTTGACTGTATTGCCAAGGCCGTTGCTCGAGGTCTTACTTTACGGTTTGATGCTATGCATGCGGTAACAGGGCCTTATGCTCATGAAATTTTTGAAAAATGCTTAGGATTTTCTGAAGGAACGGTGGTTAATGGTATTCCTTTGCCAGACTTTGGAGGCGGTCATCCGGATCCTAATTTGGTTTATGCCAAGGCTCTTTATGATTTATTGATGTCAGAGCAAGGACCAGATCTTGGTGCAGCCTCTGATGGTGATGGAGATCGTAACCTCATTATTGGTCGTCAACAATTTGTCTCGCCTTCAGATTCTTTGGCTATTATGGCTGAACATGCACACCTCATTAAAGGATATCGAAAAGGTGTTGTGGGGATAGCGCGTTCTATGCCGACGGGGCGTGCTGCTGATCTGGTTGCGGAAAAACACGGATTAAACTTTTTTGAAACGCCAACGGGATGGAAGTTTTTTGGAAACCTTTTGGATGCGGGGAAAGTAACCTTTTGTGGTGAAGAAAGCTTTGGAACTGGCTCTCATCACATCCGCGAAAAAGATGGTTTATGGGCTGTCTTATTTTGGTTAAATCTTTTAGCGGTAACAGAAAAAACTGTTGCACAAATTGTTCAACAGCATTGGTACACCTATGGGCGTTTTTACACGTTACGGCATGATTATGAAGAAGTTGAAGCAGATAAAGCTTTGGAACTTATAGAACATTTGCGTACGCACTTACCACATGCAGGAACTGAAATTGCAGGATTTTTCGTCAAAAAAGCAGATGATTTTACATATCATGATCCTGTTGATCAGAGCGTTAGCACGCGGCAAGGTATACGTATCTTTTTCGAGAATGGAGCACGGTTGGTGGTCCGGTTGTCGGGAACAGGGACGCTAGGTGCTACTTTACGACTTTATTTTGAACAGTATGAAAGTGATCCGCGCAAACACAATTTTAATCCGCAAGAAGTTCTCCAACCTTTGCAACAGGTGGCGCTAAAACTGTTAAATATACAACAAGCATTGGGGCGAGATCGCCCTGATATTATCACCTAAGATCAGTGGAATGTTTTTTGTAAAGGTATGATGATTGATCACATGAGGTATGATTTTAGGGGCGTGATTTTATTGGTCATAAGGCAGATCCTCCATTTTTAAGCTCGCTTTGTTTTTTCCTCTTTTACATATCAATCGGATTCCTAAAACTGCGGGCTTCTTAAAACCAAATGCTGTAGGTAATTATAATCAGGTATAATCGGGGAATTTATGTCCAATGGGGTCTGATGGTTTGATGGAAATGTTTGTTTAATAGGGGAGATGTTCCTCATGCAAAACAAAATACTATCATGTTGTACATTTCATATGTTTGTCTTAAAGAAGCGTCTCTCTCAAAACACTAAAAACGCATTTTATGCGTGTCACTTTTGAAAGGGATAACCGGACATCCATTGAGCAGCACCGTTTTTATGCTTATGAGAGAGTAAGACCAGCATCATCATTCACTTTGCTCGTTTTCAATGTTGGTTTTTATATTTGAAAATATTTAGTATTTTGAATAATCGTTTTACACGGCTTTTCCTACTTGTAACCTGCAAGCAAAAGACTTTGGTTGATTCAATGTCAAAGGGGGTAAGAGAATCTCAGCTTATTTATTGGCTCTCATTCAATATACAAAACCATTAACTATGATTATAAATCAGTCTGTTCTCTAACATTATGACTGTTATCTTTACTTAAATAAAAGGTCAAGTTGAGGCTATCATTTTCTTATTTCTTAGTTTTTAGTTCTTTGAGAGCGTTTTATTCAGAGAGGTTCCTTTTCTAATTGTTTTTTATCCATTCGTTAATTGCATTGATGATGCATAAGAAAATGATTTTGATTAATTTATTAGAGAGAATGAAGTGAGTAAATTTTATGATATGCGGGGGGCTCATTTAAGTTGTATAATGATCAATCATTTTTATAAACTCATGTATGGTATGTGACGATAGCATTCATGAACACCGTTGGCAGATGAGGGGTGAAACAAAGGGAAATGTTTTTCTAAAATAATGGACAATAAGCACTTCTTGCTTTATGACCAGTCATAACGAATGATTTTTCTTTTAAAAGGGGAATTTATGACCCAATATCCCAAATGTCCTCGTTGTGATTGTCTTTATACTTATGAAGATGGTGAAAATTTTGTGTGTCCTGAATGCGCACATGAATGGCCACAAAAAAACGATGATACTGTTCTTTCCGATATTGTTTATGATGCCAATGGTCAGATTTTAACAAACGGAGATACCGTTATGGTGATAAAAGATCTGAAAGTAAAAGGCGCTTCATCTGTTTTAAAAGGTGGTACTAAGGTAAAGAATATTCGCTTGGTGGATGGGGATCATAACATTGATTGCAAAATTCCAGGGATTGGTCAGATGAGTTTAAAGTCGGAGTTTGTGAAAAAAGTTTAGGCATTTATCCCCTTGCAATTGTTTTTGCATTTCGCTGGTTTTTTATTTTTACATTCTTCTCGAATGGGCTTTTTTTCTTGTTTCACAGATTACACCAATCAGATAGAGGCAATATATTTTCCTTTATTGCAAAGCCATGTATCGCAGAGGAATAGTGACTCTGTCTTTTCTTTTAATACGCAGTTATGGGTGAAGTTGGATGTTGACTTACATGCGACAGTAAAAGTATGTGCTTTATGAGAAGAACAACGCGGTAAAGCAGACAAACTTATTCCTGCTGAATTGAAGAAATATTCTCATTTTTTTATTAGATAATTTCTCAAACAATCATAATAGATCTAGTTTCAATGTATTTATTTTTACAGGTAGTTACACCGTTTGCGTCATATTTATGGAAATGAGATTGAAAATGATAGAGGGGAAACTCTTTATTTTAAGAATAGAAAAAGGACGGTATGATCTTGATAAGGTCGTACGGTTATGCATTTTCCAGCTCTTAGTGTTGCAACAGTCCCTTATAAAAAGTGTGTATAAGAGCTATTAAAATAGTTTTTGTTATTATCCAGTTTGTGCTGTGTAAGTGGACGATTTTGATTGATACAATAAAAACAGAATTGAAATAAGAAGAATGTCAGAATTCTCATTCAAGTTGCAAAATGTGATCTTTGTCGATTGGCTGCTACAAGAAGTATTTTGCGTGATTTTATCGTTGGGAGAACTGAGAAAGATGGAGCAAATGGGCACTCTATCTTACAATGTTTTCTTTTTTGGGTTTTCTTTTTTGTAACGGGTCGTGTTTTCCTAGTTAAAATTGCATGACAGGGTTATGAAACAAAATAAATTTAAAGTGCACATCCATGCATTGTACTTCTGTGTACGGATTGGTTTGTTGAAACAACTTATGCTTCTTAAAAGGGGCTTTGAGATCTTTTTAAGGCATATGTGGAGGTGAAATATGAGTGAAGGTATCATTATTAGACAGATTTTTTTAACAGTACTGTATTTTTATGGCTGCATAGCTTACTTTTAAAATTTCAGGAATAAAATGACGCAAGATTTTTGCACTCCATGTTTGAGCGCTGTTGAAGAGGGGAAATCGGTGTGGTTATTTTACCTATTGAGGTCAATATTTATTGTGGCATGGCTTCAACGCCTAAAACTTCAGGGATAAAATGGCGTAAAAGATTCTCAATACCATGTTTGAGGGTTGCCGTTGAAGAGGGACATCCAGCGCAGGCACCCCGCATATTGAGATAAACAATACCATTCTCAAATCCGCGAAAAGTAATGTCTCCACCATCATTGGCAACTGCTGGGCGGATACGCGTTTCAAGCAGCTCTTTAATGGTTAAGACAATATCAGCATCTTTTTCGTCATAAAATTCTTCGTTAAGGGCATGGGTTTGTGCTTGTATTGTAGCGTTGGTGGTAATCACTGGCTCATTGGATAGAAAATGTTCCATGATTGTGCCTAAAATGACGGGCTTGAGATGTTGCCATTCTCCTTCTTTTTTGCTTACGGTGATAAAATCATAGCCTAAAAAAACACCATTGATATTGGGAATATTAAACAGCTTAGCTGCCAAAGGTGAGTTTTTAGCTGCTTCTTCAGGGTCACGAAATTCTAATACGCCCTCAGAAAGAACCACGCGTCCTGGCAGGAATTTAAGTGTTGCAGGGTTTGGGGTGGTTTCAGTTTGAATAAACATAAACTCTCCTTTTATAATGAAGGATTGGGAAGATCTTACATTGTAGAATATTATATTTTTTAGGCAATAGATCTAATATCTTCATCGGCAAGATTGCTAGGAATAACAATGACAGGGATTGAAAAAGCTGTCCCTTTATTTCCGATTAATTGAACAAGGGGTCCTGGTCCTTCTGTATGTCCACTGGCTGCTAAAACAATTAGTGCAATCCTTTTATCTTCGTCGATTAGTTTGGAAATCTCATCAATTTTTTTTCCTTCACGCACCACTATTTCTGTTTCAAGCGCATGGGTGGTGCGGACTTCACTGGCAATGTCTCCTAATATTTTATGAGCACTTTGCGTTGATTCTGTGCGCATAACGTTGTTTACACCCAGAAAATGTTGAAATTCTACACTATCAACGACACAAAGTAATACCAATGTTCTACTGGTATTTTGGGCATGCTGTGCAGCAAACGCAACGGCACGCCGACACTCTGGTGTTTCATCGATAATGACTAAGTTTTTTTTCTTGGGTTCTTTTTTCGGATTTTTGGGTTTGGAAATCATGCACTTTCTCTATTTTGTACAAACGATTTTTTTGCTCTCTACAGTTTTTAGTTTTATTATCTTTATGTATCGTGCAAAAATCCAATAATTTCACGAACTTTTTTCATATTTTCTTCTGCGAGCATACTAGCACGTTTAGCGCCATCATGCAAAACAGAGTCAATATAACCACTTTCTTGATGCAGTCGACGTAATTCTTCTGTTATAGGGGCAAGCTTATGGACAGCAAGGTCGGCTAGAGCTGTTTTAAAATGCGAAAATTGTTGACCAGAAAATTCTAAGAGAATCTTTTCTTTGCTAACTTTGGCAAAGGCGGCATAAATACCAAGCAGGTTGTCTACTTCTGGTCGTTCTTTTAAAGCGGTAAGGGTATCGGGAAGAGGGGCCGAATCCGTTTTGGCTTTGCGTATTTTTTTGGCGATAAGATCAGCATCATCGGTCAAATTAATGCGTGAAAAATCTGAAGGATCTGATTTTGACATTTTTTTCGTCCCATCGCGCAAAGACATAACGCGTGTGGCTGTTGTTCCAATAAGCGCCTCTGGGAGGGGAAAGAAGCCTTGTTTTTTTTCTTCATCCGTTTGCATAGAGATACCAAAATTTAATTCGGCAATACGCTGTGCATAGTCGTTGTTAAATTTTTGTGCAATATCGCGTGTGAGTTCAACATGCTGTTTTTGATCTTCGCCTACTGGAACATGCGTTGCACGATAGACTAAAATATCAGCAGCCATCAAAGTGGGATAGGCAAAAAGCCCTAGGGATGCTTTTTCGCGATCTTTTCCTGCTTTATCTTTAAATTGTGTCATGCGTTGAAGCCAGCCGATACGGGCAACACAATTAAAAATCCAGGCAAGTTCAGCGTGTTGAAAAACACGTGATTGGTTAAAAATAATGTGTTTTTGAGGATCAATACCGCAGGCTAAAAAGGCTGCTGTCACTGTTCTGGTGGATTCGCGTAAAGTAAGGGGATCTGGGTTGACTGTGAGCGCATGCATATCCACAACACAGTAGAGGCAGTGATGAGAGTTTTGCAGTTCAACCCAACGCTGAATGGCTCCAAGATAATTGCCAAGATGTAAATGACCACTCGGTTGTACGCCGGAAAAGACAAGTGGTGTGAAGGTATCCATAGGAGTGCTCTTTCTTCAATTAAGGTTATTTGTTTTATTGTTTTTGACAAAGTATAGATATTATGAGCGTTTTTTCAAATTTTTAAGCATGTGAAAAAAGGAATGGGTGTTGAATAAAAAATAGGCACTAAAATAGATCAAGAATATGCCAAGCATGATCCCAGCTAAGGTGCTGGTGCGCAAGAAAAAGGATGCTTGTGAGGATAAAGGAAAAGACAAAAAACCAAACACATTCAATCCGTAATAGAGGGCTAGTGCACTCAAAAGGGTTGCTATCATGAGACATAATATTTGCTTTATCAGTTGGAAGTCGTATTTCCAATAACCGCGTTTGATAAGGACACCCCAAAGCAACAGGGCGTTGACCCATCCAGAGGTAATTTCAGCAATAACAATGCCTCGTGCAGATAGAATAGGAAATAATGTTAAGGCGAGACTGATATTGATGAAAACGCAAATACCTGTAAAAATCATCGGTGTTTTTGTATCTTCATGGGCAAAAAAATTAGGAATAAAGACCTTAATGAGAACAAAAGCTGGAAGTCCTAGTCCATAAAGTTCCAGTAATTGTGCAACATGGTGTGTTGATTGACTGGTAAATTGTCCTCGCTCAAAGAGCAAACTGACAATGGGAGTGGAGAGCAGTAAAAAAGCGATGGATGCTGGAAGTGTTAACAATAGCGTTAATTCAATAGAGCGGTTTTGTAAATTGTGGGTTTCTTTGTGCTTTTTGCTTCGCAAAGCGCGTGTTAATTCTGGTAAAAGAACGGTTGCAACGGCAATGGCGATTACACCTAGAGGCAATTGGTAAAGACGATCAGCGTACATCAAAGAAGAGACAGCACCCGATTGACTAGAAGCAATGTTGGTATTAATGAGCAAATTGATTTGTGTGATGCCACCCGTGATGGCTGCTGGGAATGCTAAAGTTAATAGCTTGCGAACATTAGGACTTAAATGGGGCTGGCGGAAGGAAATTTTCATTCCACTTTGACGCAAAGCAAGGGCAATTAAGGTGAGTTGAAGAAGCCCTGCTGCCAATACACCCCAAGAGAGATTTAAGCCGATATGCCAAGCGTCAAGTTTATAGATCCAAGCATAGGCAAGAACACCAATCAGAATAATGTTTAAAAAGAGTGGGGCAATGGCGGCAATAAAATAGCGTCGCAGAGCATTAAGCATGCCCCCCATCATGGCAGCAAGCGACATGCAGGTTAAATAGGGAAACATGATCGCAGTAAAGTGAATTGTAGCGTTAAATTTTGTTGCATCTTCGGTAAAACCTGGGGCAATAATGGTTCGTACCAAAAAAGGCATACTCAGTTCCATCGCAATCGTTAACAGTAAGAGCATCGAAAAGAGAACGCCAAAGACTTCTTCTGCAAATTTGCATGCTGTTTCTTGACCATCTTCAGTAATTTTTTTTGCAAAAAGAGGAATGAAAGCAGCGTTAAAGGCACCTTCAGCAAAAAAACGACGAAATGTGTTGGGAAAACGAAAAGCAGCGTTAAAGGCATCAGAAACAGGACCAGTCCCTAGGGCTGCTGCCATAAGCATTTCGCGTACGAAGCCAAAAATACGGCTCATGAGGGTTCCGGAAGCAACTGTTGCAATTTTTTTAATCAATGTCATAAAGATATATCGGGTTCGTTGTAAAAGAGAAGCGATGATAGGAGAAATAAACCGTTTTAAATCGTAAAAATCTGATCTGTATCCCAATCAAGGATACTTTTTGTAAGCGTTTTACGACGGTGTTTATCTTTCTGTCAACAATGGTGCTTGAAGACTTTTTTATGCTCCTTGTTTACTGTTGCATTACAATTTTTATTGTTGCCATAAAATAATTAAAATTTCTTTTTCAAACTGAAATATGGGAGCGATATCATGACAGTTTGAAGGAACATATAGGGATATATAATGTTAATTTCTCTTTATGGTGTGATGTCGTGAATAGTGCACCCCAATACCATTCTGTTTTTATGTAAGGGGCATGACCCTATTAAAGAACGCAAATAAAATAAAAGCGTGAAGCAATGTACAATCTCCATTATCTATCCATTATTTAAAAGACAGTGCTTTAGATGTTTTTAAAAGTTGTAAGGCTAAGCTAAAAGGTGATGGCAAAGCTCGTGATTGGTTTTTACCTTTACGGCTTTATATTCTCTCAAAATTAGGCTGCCTTCCCATTTTAGAGATTACATAAACAAAAGGATAGGAAGACGTGATCTTTCAACAGCATTTTGTCTGTTTTTAGCACTATAGGTAATGAAAGTGATTAATTATCATTTTCAAAAATGATTGATCCTTTCATTTTACTTGTTCAGGTTTCTTTTCATAGTTAATGAGGATAAAATCTGAGGAAATAAGATGAATTTGTTCTCTCATGGTTTCCATTCCCGTTGAGGTGCGATTGATTTGCCAATGAAAGCAGGCGGGTAAAGGCTATCATTTTTACCAGAGAGGGCAAAAAGTTAAAGTTTATGAATCCTTTAGATATTCATTGTCATGGCTTTTGCGTGCTCTGTTTTGTGAGGCTGAATATTTTCTTGTCTTTTAGAACTCTGATTGACGTTTTCTGTCATTTTTTGCACTTTAATTGTTTCTTTATCAAGAGTGTTGGAACATTTTTTTTCATTGTTTGTCTTTATAGGTTGATGCTGGATAGATTGATACTGGTTTGGTGCTAAGCACTCATCGAATTTATGGTTATAAAAATACATGGGTTGTATATGCTGTTCTATCTCTTTTATCTGCTTGACTATTTCCATAATTTCTTTTGCTTTAACGGTTGATGTGCCAAGACACTTCGCAAGTTTTTCAAGATTATTTTCCTTTATAGCTTCATGCTCGCTTGAGGATAAGCGCTCATTGATTTTTTTGATATAAGTCCTTATCTCCCCCCTTAATTCAGGAGAGTTTGATAAAGTTTCTTGCTGTTGTGCTTTTGACAAGGAAAAGAGATTTTTCATCCAAGCCTCAGGAATTTTTACCGACTGTTCACACCGCCTTTGTTTTATATGATGGGTATGGAGAATGTCTCTTTCTGTTTGTTTAAAAATATTGATATAACGATCAATGGCTCTACAGAGGGGCAAAATATTTGCTTCAGCATGGGCGCGCGCGTTGTTTTTTATGCCAAATACATTGCTACCAGAAAGCTTAGAAATAGATTGAGGAGAGGTGGCAATTTGATAGGTGAGCTGTTCTCCTTCAGTATGATTTTCATGGATCATCTCTATTCTTTCCTGCAAAATATGACGATTGCCATAAATGATTTGGCACAAAGTTTCGATTTCTTTTCTTCTTGCTTGAATGGATGCGTTGTTTTTTATCCTTGTGGCAATTTCATTGTTGGTAAGGGGGGCTATTGTTTCTGCGGGGATAAGCACTTCTTGCTGGTTTTGAACTTTTGGTGCTGTAAAGGAGAGGGCGTCACCGATTTTTAATGTCTGTATTTGCTCTGGAGTGAGATCTTTTTTATTTCCTAAGATGAAAATCCCGTTGGCATCAAGCATGAAGCCATTGGGTCCACTGCCTCTGTAGAAGCCTTTATAGGTATGCCCTTCTTTCGCTGTTACAATAAGATGATGATGAATATTTTCAAATCCAATATGTTTCATATTGTCTATGAATTCTTTTAAAATAAGTATTTTTTCTGGATTTGAGATATCCTCAAGAAGATGCTTCATCTCTTCCTTATCGTTGTGTTTTAGCGATGCAATGCTGGCAAGATTCATGCGTTTTTCTGTTACAAGAGAAAAGTCGAGTGTGTGACCAGCAACTTGCCCAAGTTTTTCAAAAAACATTCGTTGTGTGCGTCCATTACCTTCTCTGAAGGGATGCGTATAGTTGAGCTGTATCAACATTTCAGTGACATATTCAACAAATGTTTCGCGGGTTAAGCCTTTTAAACTATTCGTTTCAGAAAGTATTTTATCTAAATTTTCTAGTCCCTCTTGTATCTGTTTTGCTGAGGCAAAAGAAATACCAGCTTTTTTCATCATTGGCATATAAGCAACGGTACCATCTTCAAATGTAAATGGTTTTTCGCGTGTTTGTCCGGCCCATTCAAAAGTATTTTTAAATAGGGTGTGATGAATATATTGGAGATATGTGGAAGTTAGTTTTTGTGGTGGCGCTTCTTGGCGTAGATGAATGATTGCTTTTGTTGTATCATGGGCACATTGCACTTTTAATTTTTTATAGTCGTTTATTCCATATTTATTTTTTAAGATGATACTATTAGGGCAAAAGAAATTACGGTACATTGTCTTATTTTCTTCGGTTTCAGGCGATGAGGATAATTTCTCCTGTAAGGTGAGAGGGATGGTGTCCGTTTTTTTTGTACCAGTGTCCCAGTATGCCGTTGCTTGTTTTGGGGGCTGTTTTGTTCTTTCTTGATGATCAGAGCGTTTTTCCTTTGTCATTTGGACCGATGTTGGATTATTTGTCGCTGTATTGCTGGTCTGTAAAATGTTTTTTTGGAAATCTTTTTGCATTTGCCTCATGGAGGAAGCAGATTGAGCAATTGGTTTGGTCATTTGTTCTTGCAAACTTTGGGACATAACTTCAATGCTGTCATGTAAAGCATGAGGGGCAATCCATGGTGAAAAATGGGCTTTTTCTTTTTTCTTTGTTTGAATGGATGTGTTGTCTTTGCTCTTTTTAGTTATTTCATCGTTTGTAAGAACGTCTCTTTTTTTTTCTGGAAGAAATGTTTTTTGCTGGGTTTTTGCTGGGTTTTGAGTTTTGGGCGCTGTAAAGGAGAGGGCGTCACCGATTTTTAATGTCTGTATTTGCTCTGGGGTGAGATCTTTTTTATTTCCCAAGATGAAAATCCCATTGGCATCAATCATGAAGCCATTGGGTCCACTGCCTCTGTAGGTACCATGATAGGTTTCTCCTTCTTTTGCGACGACAGCGAGATAATAATTTTTTTCATCCAATCCAAGTTCTCTCATAGAGTTGGTAAATTCTTGTAAAATGAGCAATTTTTTTGGATTTGAGATATCCTCAAGCAGATGCTTCATAGGCTCTGGATTGCCATGCTCCATGGCAGCGGCGCGGACAAAGTCTTTACGTTTTTTGCTCACAAGAGAAAAGTCTAGCTTATGTCCTGCTGCTTGAGCGAGTTTTTCAACAAACAGTCTCTTTGTGCGCCTATTGCCCTCTCTGAAAGGATGCATGTGGTGCAAATCTATCATTATTCCAGCTGCTTGTTCAACGAATTCTTCGCGAGTTAAGCCTTGTAAATTATTCTTTTCAGCAAGCGTTTTATCTAATTTTTCTAGTCCCTCCTGTATTTTTCTGCCAATCGCAAAAGGTTTTGTAAATTCTTTTCTTTTCAAAATGGGCATAGAAGCAACAGTACCATCTTCAAATGTAAAAGGCTCTTCACGTGTTTGTCCGGCCCATTCAAATGCACGGGAAAAGAGGCGTTGATGAAGATATTTTAGATAGGAGGAATTAAACTGTTCTGGTAGAGGTTCTTGACGCAGTTTTATCATTTCTTTTTTTACATCATCACAACATTGTTCCTTTAATATTTCTTGCTCTTTGATGCGGTATTTATTTTTAAGCACTTTGCTATTGGGATAAAAGAAATTCTGCGATGCTTTATTGATTTGCTCAGAAATGGCTGCATTAATTGCAGGGTGTTGTTCTTGCAATTCTTCCTGTGTGGAAGAGGCGTAATGTTTAGTGTTTTCTTTCATGTATATTTCCTTTCAAATGTTAACATTATTTTTTGAAAGCTTTTTTTACATTTTTTGCCTTTAATTATTTTCATTGCGGTTTCTTCAAAGAAGAATGCCCATTTGAATGATTGAAAAAATTGACCTTATTCGCATGGAACAAAGCTAAAGTGTGTAATTTTTATGAAATATTATCGTGAAATTTTATCAATGAATTCTGTAAAATAATGGGGTGTCTTATTCTAAAGTTTTCTGTATTTTATACACCGTCTTTGATGCAATCTTGCAAGGTAATTGCACCAAAGTTTTGTATGAAAAGCCAACAATTAGAAGATTTATCACGACAAAGCTATTGCTTTTGATGTTTCGGCTCTGCGCGGTCGAACATGCGGTTGGTCTTCTTGTCTAGAAGTTTCTGCAACCTCTTGATGCTGCTTTGCTGTTGAGCGTTCAGGTAACTTCGGGGGCTGCGATAAGTTTTGCTGCTTTTGCAATTTTTTATCGGGATCGTTAAGCGGTTGATGACGTTTTTGTTGTTCTTCCTGATGGTTTTGTACAATGGTTTCTCTTAACTGTTTTACAGTTTCAGCATAATCCTTAATGACGGTACACAGGGTAGAAAGATTTTCTTCAGCGGCTTTGCGTGCTCCATTTTTTATGCCAAGGATTTGCCTACCAGCAAGCGGAGCAAAAGATCTAGAAGGGTTTTCAATTTGAAATACAAGCTCTTCTCCTATATCTGGAATTTTTTGCATATCTTCTATTCTATATTGCAAAATAAATGGATCATTATAAACAATTTGGCACCAATGTTCGATCTCTCTTTGACCATATCGAACCGATGGATCTTGTTGAACTCTGCGGGCAATTTCCTGATTTGAGAGAGGCTCTATTTTCTTTTCTGAATTGAGTGGATTTTGTAAATGTTGATTTATTAGCTCTTCCTCTTGTGCTTGTCGCTGGTGTGGTTGTTCCGTGTGAGAAGCTTGTGAAATCTTTTCATTTTTTGTATATTTTGAAGTATACACATAATCGTTAATGGCAGTACGTAGGGTAGGAAGATTTTCTTCAGCTTTTCTGCGCGCATGATTTTTTATGCCAAGAACTTTTCTACCAGCAAGCTTAGAAATAGACTTAGGCCGTTCTGTAATATCCCATAAGAGCTGTTCTCCCATATCAGGGTTTTCTTTGATTGCTTCTATTCTTTCTTCTAAAATAAGCTTGTTGCCATAAACTTTTTCGCACAAAAATTGTATTTCTTCTTGATATGCTACGAGCAATAGCTCTCTTTCCATTGTATTAATAGATTTTTTTTGTCCGTGAGACGGTTTTGGCTGTTCAATTGCTGTGTGTGGAGAGGCAGGTTTTGGGATGACAGCATCGCTTTGTTTTCTGTTTTCCATACGGTGTGGTTTTCGTGAAGGAGGTACTGCATATGTTCCACTATCTTGTGATGATGAACTACTTTGTTGCCTGACTTTCATATGTGTTGGTGTTTTGGGTCTAACACTTGGGTAGAGTGTTTCAGAATTCTGGATTTTTGCATCGTTCTGTACTCTGTCTCTCATGCGTGGGGGAAGGGGCGGAGCCACTTTTGTCTGTAGGGAGGGGAGCTCTTGAACTGTTGGTTTGTTTTGTTGCCTATCTTTTTCGCGTGGAGGTCTTTGTGGTGCTGCTTTTGTGTGCGGAGAGGAGTTTTCTTGGATTTTTGAACTGGGGATTTTTGAACTGGGGACTGTTGTGCCGGTTTGTGTTTTTTCTCTCATGCGTGGAGGAGGGGGCGGAGCCACTTTTGTCTGTAGGGATGGGAACTCTTGAGCTGTTGGTTTATGTTGTTGTCTCTCTTTTGCACGCGGAGGTCTTTGTGGCGCTGCTTGTGTATGCGGAGAGGAGTTTTCTTGGATTTTTGAACTGGGGACTTTTGAGTTGGGGACTTTTGAGTTGGGGATTGTTGTGCCAGTTTGTGTTTTTTCTCTCATGCGTGGAGGAGGGGGCGGAGCCACTTTTGTCTGTAGGGAGGGAAACTCTTGAGCTGTTGGTTTATGTTGTTGTCTCTCTTTTGTACGCGGAGGTTTTGGCGGAGCCACTTTTGTCTGTAGGGAGGGGAACTCTTGAGCTGTTGGTTTATGTTGTTGTCTCTCTTTTGCACGCGGAGGTTTTGGCGGAGCCACTTTTTTTTGTGGGGGAGGCGTCTCTTGTTTTTTGGTGCTAGGAGGTATTGTGCTGGTTTGCACTGGGGTTTTCATGCGTGGGGGGGGCGGTGGAGCAACCTTCGGGTGGTGTGATAAATTTTCTGGGCGTTTTTGTACAGTTGGTTTTGGCAAACTTTGAGAAACTTGGGGAGGGGGGGTTCTGGTGGGGGATTGTTCAGTCTGTTGTTGAAATTTTTCCATCATTTCGGTGATAAAAGGGGAAGGATTTCTTTTTTTCATACATGTTCCTTTCAAACTCTTCCAATATTGTTTTTAAATACTATTTAAAAATATACGTTGGTTTTTATTCTGTTTTATGCTTTTTCACTTGCTTTTATGAGAGAGGATATGAAACTGAATGGTTTCACAAGAATCGGTTCTCTTGGCGCAAATGACCTTTGCCATGTGTTGCGCCAAGATGTTGAATTCAATGTGAAAACTTATGTCTGTTTAGCTGGCAAAAGCCATCGCTTTTGGTATCGCAGTTTTGCGAGGACGAATATCTGTTTCTCTTTGTTGAGTAGAGGTTGTTGCTTTTTCATGAGTTACTGTTGAATGCTCAGTGCGTTCAACAGATTGTGATAAGCGTTGTTGTTGATGCAAATCTTGCGCCTGTTCAGAAGATGGTTCATGGCGCTTTTGTTTTGCCTGTTCGGTTTGCAAAATGCTCTCTCTTACTTGTGTTACAGCCGTTGCATAATTGTCAGTGGCGTCAATTAAGTGAGAAAGACCAGCTTCAGCATGTCTGCGTGCTTGATTTTTAAAGCCAAAAAGACTGACACCAGCGTACTTGTGAAAAGATTGAGGATTTCCGACAAGTTGCTGTGCAAGTGGTTCTATTGTTTCAGGGCTTTGAAAAAGTGTTTCCACTTGTGATTGCAAAATGTTTGCGTTACCAAAAACAACTTCGCACCAATATTTGATCTGGGCATAGTGCCTTTTGACTGTTGAATGTTGTTGAATTTTGGTAGAAATTTCTGCCTCTGAAAGAGTTTCTTTTTCACGTTGATCTGGTTTTTGCAGAAGTTCAGTGACTGCTGCCTTTCCCATTAAACGTTCATAGTTTTTGAGTTCTTGCTCTGGAGATTGCAATAGGCTCTCTCTTGCCTGTTTTACAGCTTTTGTATAACAATCAACGGTGACGCAAAGGGCGGAAAAATCTTCTTCCGCTTGTTTGCGCGTTCGATTTTTGAAGCCCAACGTGCTGGTGCCTGAAAGTTTAGCAATACTTTCAGGATGGGCTGCCATGCGCCATGAGAGCTCCTTTCCTGCAGCAGGATTTTTTTGAATTTCCTGCATTTTTTCTTGCAAAATATTTGAATCGCCATATGCACTTGCGGATAAACGTTGGATTTCCTCTCGATATGTTTGAACCAATGAATGGTGTGGAAGCAATTGAATGATTTCTTCCTCTGAGAGAATTCTTGTTGCCCTTTTTTGAGAAACTTGTGAAGTAACTGTTGAGTGTGTCGTTTCAGGTTTTTGCTGCCTTTTGGTAGAGTTGCCTCTTGTTAGAAGCGTTGTTGGATTTGTTGATGCATGTACAGTTTCTTCTTTTAAAAGAGATTGTCTTTCTTCATCTTTTTCCGGTATGGATGACAGTCTTTTGCTTTGTGAAGGAGCTTCTTTATAGAGGCTTTCTGGGCTTGTAACCTCTGCCGCCGCTTTTTCATAGAGCGCTATAATTTCTTGTATTGAAGGGGATGGAAAAGGGTGAAGGTGATCTTTTTTCATGCATGTTTCCTTTCAAGAATTGTTTTAGAAAACCTCTTTGGTGCACACTCTCGCCCTTTATACTTTTATGGTTTTTATAAGAAGATATCAAAATTGAGTGGTCTCCAAAGAACGACGCTATTTACCATCATCGTAGTGGGACTTTGTGTCTTTTATACAGTTTTTTTGTGAAATTTTATCAATAAGTTATAGTCAATTACTGAATCAATTGTTAGGACCATTTTTTGTCACAAGATAAAACAATTCTTGGCGCAACCGCAATAAAACGATTTACGCCAAGAGATTAGATTACATGAAAAACAAAAGTTTATGTGTTTTTACGTTTATGCCTTACACGGCATAAGCCATTCCTTTTTCGGTTGCATGTTTTCGTTGTTGTGAATTGTGCTCCGGATTAGCGTGTTCTCTTCCTTTTGCGTGATGATGGCGATGATGGTGGTGGTGATGTCTGTGCTCTGAGTCTCTTTCTGGACTTTCGTGTCTTTGACCTCTTTCTCTTTCCTGCTCCCGTGTAAACTGTTTATAGAGCTTTTGTGTAGTATGGATATGTCTCTCAAGAGCTGAGCAAAGGGGAGAAAAACCCTCTTCAGCTTCTTTGCGTGCGTGACTTTTTATGCCAAGTGCTTTCCTACCAGCAAGCTTACCAGCGCTTTCGGGATTTTCTGCAAGGTCCCGTAAGACTTTTTCTGCATTTTTGGGATCGTCAAGAATCTTAGCTAAGTGTCCATTCAAAGCATGTTCGTTACCGTAAACAACTTTGCACCACTCTTGGGTTTCTCTTACACCATATTGAAAGCTTGTGTTTTGTAAAAGCTTTGTTGTAATCTCATCTTTCGGGGTTCTGGGAGGTGTTGTTGTTCCTCTGCCAACGCCTTGGTAGATAGGATTTTCTCGTTGTTGGGACTCTTGTCCACCTTCAGCCCCCATGCCAACCGTTGCATAGACAGATTCGAGTGATTTTTGGGGAGAGAGACCACCACGTTCACCAAATTCAAGCTCTGCATAGAGATGTTCTGGTTCATAGGAAAAATGCCTACCCTGTACACCTTCACCAATTGTCTCGTAAGGGGACGTTTGCCAACCTTTCGCCTCCAGATCCGTTATTGCATAGGGATCTACGAGTTTGTCGGCGCGTCGCCCATCACTTGGTTCTCCACCAAGTCTGTCATAGGGATTTCCTAGTGTCTTTTGGGGAGCATAGATCGTTGTTGGTGGTTGTTGCAGTGTATATTGTTGTGGGTTGCGCTGTTCTTTGGGTGGTTTGTTAACCTTTGCGTAGAGGTCTTCTACATTAGAAGTTCCTAGGTTTTGTTGTTCTAGTGGCTTTTTGGGAGCATAGACCGTTGTTGGTGGTTGTTGAAGTGTATATTGTTGTGGGTTGCGCTGTTCTTTGGGTGGTTTATTAACCTTTGCGTAGAGGTCTTCTACATTAGAAGCTCCTAGATTTTGTTGTTCAAATTGTCGTCTTAGTTCATCTACATTGGTAGAAGCGGTTGGGTGACTTTTTTTCATGGCTGTTTCCTTTCAATATTTTTAGAAAACCTCTTTGGCGTTGGCGCATTCCCTACTTTTTGATAACTGTAAGACACAAGGCAGATATCAAATTGAATGACCTCCAAAGATTTCGCGCTATTCATATTTATATATAGTGGACATTTATGTCTTTTATACAGCTTTTTTATGAAATTTTATCAATAAGTTATAGTAAATTACAGGATTCATTTTTAGGACTATTTTTTGTAACATTCTAAAACAACTGATGGGCGCAATGGAGATAAAATGATTTGCGCCAAGAGTTAGTTGGAAGAAAAAAGTTCACGCGTTTTTAGCCGGTAAGAGCAAGTGATGAAGAGCGATTAACTTTTAAGGTGGGAGCTTGACACTGTGCTTCTTTGGTGTTCCTTACAGTATTCGCAATTTCTTTTGCTCTGCTTTCTGATGTCCCAAGTAGGCAAGCTAGTCTGGTATAATCTTTTTCTTGTATGGCTTTACGATCTTCTGAGGATAGACGATTATGTAGTTGGCGCGAAAAGTGATGGAGTTCTTGTCGCAGTGAACGAGAATTCAATAAAGCTTCTCTTTGTTGTTCTCCTGGTAAGGCGAACAGATTTTGTAAATTTTTTCCAGGTGTTTCGACAGTGTGGCTTAGGCGTTTTTGTTCTCTTTGATGTTGCTCTAAAATTTCTTCTTTTGTTTGTTCTGTTATTGTGGCATAATTTTTAAGGGCTTGGCTGAGTTGTGGAGCAGTTTGTTCTGCCTGTCTGCGATTTGGACTTTTCATGTCAAGTATTTTTCTTCCTGCAAGTTTAGAAATTGATTGAGGGTTTTGTAAAATTTCATTGGCAAACTGATTTCCAAAGCTTGGATCTGCCGTTAAGATATCCGTTTTTGTCTTTAATGCGTGGGCTTTACCATAAACAGTCTTTGATAAATTTTCGATTTCTTTTCGGCATGCTTCAACATAAGGGTCATTTGAAATCCTTGTGAATAACTCTTCATGTGTGAGAGGTGCTAATGTCTCTTTTGGGATCAGTGTTTTTTGTAAGCTTTGAACGTTGTTTTTTTGAAAGCAGAGGTGGGCACCGTTGAGTAATGTTTTGACGAGTTCTGGGGGGAGATCATCTTTGTGGCCGACGACGAAAGCACCGTCTACTTCCATGACAAAACCTTCTGCTGAAAAACCTCTAAAGATGCCTTCATAGGGGATCCCTTCTTTTGCGGCAACAACAATACGATTGTTAATTTCATCCAGTCCAGCATTTCTCATTTGGGAGATGAATTCTTTTAAAACAAGGGATTTTTGCGGATGCGTGATATCTTCAAAAAGATCCTTCATCGGTTGGGGATTGCCATATTGCATGGCTTCAATACAAGCTGCTGTCATGCGTCTTTTTGTGATGAAAGAAAAGTCAATGGTATGTCCTGCTGCTTGTCCAAGTTTTTCCATAAACATTCGATTTACGCGCCCATTCCCTTTTCGGAAAGGATGTGCGTGCTCGAGCACCATAAAAACTTCAGCGGCATTTTCAGCAAATTCTTGGCGCGATAAACCTTTTAAATTGTTCTTCTCATTAAGTGTTTTTTCGAGTTGTTTTAGTTTTTTTTGAATCTGCGGTCCGACAGCAAAAGGAACTTCATAACCTTTGGGACGCATCGCCGGCATATGGGCAGAGGTTCCGTCTTCAAATGTAAAAGATACATCGCGGGTTTTTCCAGCCCATTCAAAAGTTTTGTGGAAGAGGCTCCAGTGAATTAATTTTAAATAAGTGGAATCAAATTTTTGTGGAAGTGGTTCATGGCGAAAATTGACGGCTTCTCTGGCGGTATCATGGGCACAGCGTTCATACAGTTTTTTGGGATCTTTTATGCCATATTTATTTTTGAGTGTTAAGGTACCTTTATATAAATAATTTTGCTCTAACATATAATCTCTCCTAAGTAGGGTGGTGGTTGATAAGCGTCTTAAACGCTGCATATGAAAAATTCCCCTTCGCGTATTCTTTTGAGATTTTTGGTGTTATGAGAGGGAGTGCTTTTCCCTCAAGTGTATGGATGGTTGTATCGATCGTTTTGTGATACTTTTGAAAGGTTTTTGGTGTGAGAAATGCCAAATGTTCTGTTGTGATTGTTTTCATGTATATTTTCTTTTTTCATTTATTTTTGGAAAGATTTTTTGATGTTTCTTTTTGTTTATTATCCTGTTGTGCTGTAAAATACTGGTATTGAGGGCGCTGATATGAATCCCATGAGCGGTCAGAAAATGGATTGTCTACAAATTGACACTGGAAAAACCTTCATTCTTTGAGGTGTAAGGAAGGGGTCAAAAAGAAAAATGTTGCTTAAAATTGTTAGTTTTTTTCTTTTAATAAAGTTGTTTGCAAGAGCGCTTTGATGAAGATCGTGGATATGGCGGGTGAAATCGCTTTTTGTTTGCGGATGGAGTTGGTACTTTTCATACACAGTACTCAGATTAGTGAATCTATGGGCAAAAGCAGTCATCAAGAATTTTTCTCCATTATGTTTTTCTTATTGCTCCATATGAACATCTTGTTTATGTGTGTTTGAAACAAATTGTTTTTTATTTTGTATTGTTGCTCTTATCGTATTGCGCTGCTTTAAGATCCATAAAAGAGGAGCCCCTTTCTTTGGTTGGGAAGAAAAGCTTTTTTCAGCGCTTTATCGTTAAAATAGAACACTTTATGATATCGTAAAGGGGGAAAAGTTTGTATAAGAACGATTTATTCATTTTGATGCATATCTAAAATATTTTTTGGAAAAAATCGATGTTCTTGAGTGTAGGTGTCTTGAGAGTTCTTATTTCAAAGATCAAATTTTGTTTTTTTTGTAGGGGATAAATTATACACAAAAAGCTTTGTAGGAATGTATTTGCAGACTTTTCTCAGTGGAGATGTTGGTTTAGTTATAGGTGATTTGAGAGGATTGGTGTTTTTTATAAAGACGATAGATGCTGGTAAAACGATACACAAAATACAAAAAGGAAAAAGCACGGATTTTTTATCATGTTTTTCCTATGTGTGTGTGGAAGCGGGTAAAAACTTTTTGTTAACGGGCTTTTAAAAAAACAGAAATGTATATTGTTTTTGTTCTTTTCATAGTCAAGATCTCATAAGAGGAGGTTAGTTTTTCTTTTGTGGGGCAAAGCGATTTTTTGCAGCTGCGGCTAACATTTCTTTTCTTCTGAAATAGATAGCGCGACCACATCGCAAAGGAGGTTGTCCTTGCATAAGAATAATTTGTTCATCTTGACGCATTTCTTGAATAACTTCATGGGGTAAAATCAGAGCTCTTTGTTGGTAATTGACGTTGTATGAACTCTTTCCTAAAGATAAGCCTCTTGATTTGCTTGTTCCGGTTACTTCAACAGTCATTTGGCCACAGCGTTCTGAAATGTCTTTGGCAGTTTGGAAGTCTTTAATAGCAGCATAGCTGACAAAGGAGCAGCTTTCAAACCATGAACGTGCTCCAGCTTCTCCAAAGTGATTGACCAACTGACCAGAGGATTGATAAAAAAGCATTAAGGATGTACCGTATTTACGTCCACGATCGCGCGCTTCTTCTAAAATATTCATATAGCCTAGAAGATCAACTTCATCTAAGACAAATAAAACACGCTTTTTATAGTTACCGTCTGCTGTAACCATGGCATTGAGAAAGGCGCCAATAATCACGCGTCCAATAGCTGGATAACTGTTTAAAATGCTTGCGGGGAGATTGAGAAAAACATCTGTATTGCCATTTGTAATATCTGAGGAAAAAAAATCATCTCCGCAGACAAGATCTGCGTAATTGGACAAAGAAAGCCATTGAGTGTCTTTTGATGCGGTTGTATAGACTCCTGAAAAGGTTTGCTCTGCCATTTCTGTAAAAATACCAACCATTTCGCGAATAAAAGGAGAAGGTGTTGTTTCTTGAATCATACGTAGTTGATTGACAACAGCTGTTTCTGATTGAGAGAGAATTCCACGCAATGTTTTTAAATTGCGCTCACTGTCTTTATATTCATCAGAAAATATAACATGAGCAAGAAGGGCTGTTAAAAGGTTATGAGCTTGTGTCGAGAAATATTCCGCTGAAGAATTGTCTGATTTTTTATCTGTAAGAAGCAATTTAGAAAAGCTTACAATATTTGCTTCGCGTTGTGTGCGTGGTACGCTGTCGTCTAAAAGCCAATCGATGACATTGAAATTTTTTGTTAAAAATGAATTGGGATCGAGAACAATGACATTTCTATTCCCCATCTTTTGACGCGCAAATTTGACCATTGGGGCAACTTCTGTTGAAGGATCAAGACAAATAATTGACCCTGGATAGGTTAAACACGTGGGAACTACTGTACTTGTGGTTTTATAGCCACCAGAACCAGCAAAAAAGATCATATGAGTTGAACCAAAATCAAGATTAAAGGTTAGCAAAGGGGCTGTTCCCCCCTTTCCCCATGTTGTTTTATTGCCAGGTGAAAAGGGAATTTTGCACACATTATCTTGATCAACACGGTATCTTTCCCCCACAACAATTTGCCCATTGGCAGGAAAAATTTTCGCTGCCTCTTTTAAATTCATCCATGCGGATTCACCAAACACACCTTTTTTTGCACGCTTGACCTTATTTTTAGGTGGAGAGGTTGTTATGAATTGAATAATGGAAAAAAAACCACCAATGATGATGCCAAAGACAACCATGGGGTCCATGAATTGAAGCGCATAATTCCACGTTATTCCTTGTTGTCCAACATAGGGACCTAAACGTTTTATTTCTCCACCAATATAATAAAGAGCTGTGGTTCCAAAAAAGATAAGGGAAACGAAAGTAATTCCTTTACGTAAGTGCAGCTTTTGCGAGAGACTATAAAACAATGACACAGCAGCTGTTAGTGCTAGGACTAGTAAAGGTTCTGAACGAAGAGTCCAATAAATTTGATTGCTCTTTAGTCCATTTGTTATAAACAACAAAAAATGAGGAACAAGGAATATCGTTAAAGCACCTAAAGCGATTGGTGTTAAAATGAGTACCATTTGTGTCTTGGTATATTTCATTGTATTTACTTTCAATTCTATCAGACTATGCTGCGAAAAGCTCTTTTTTCAGGTGTGTGATATTAAACTCTCTCTTTTTTGAAAAAGCGCAGATGACGCCAAACAGTTCTTGTTTATGAGCCCTTCTTATAAAGTAGGAAGCTTTTATCCATTCTTAGCAAGCCATAGCAAATGCTTTGGAACGATGCATTGTGCATACTTGTGTTTGCTGATGTAGCTCTTTGGCTTGCTTAACGGTTTGTGTAATTTGTTTGGCTTTATTTTCTGATACACCAATGCTTTGAGCCAGTGTTTCATACTCATTATTTTTGACAGCTTTATGTTCAGTTAGTGAGAGACGGCTATTGACGTTTTTTACAAAGTCGGTAAGCTCTTTTTGAAGTAAAGGATTTTTTGCTAAAGCTTCTTGCTGTAATTCTTTTGACAAGGTGAAGAGCTCTTGTAAGCTTTTGCTTGGCATTTTTACTATTTTTGCACGACGACTTTGTTCTGTTGCATGTTCTTGAGTAATTTCCTTCTCCGCATGTTTTACAGCATGGGCGAAATTTGCAACGGTAGTACAGAGCATCTCAAGATGATTTTTAGCGTTTGCACGTGCTTGATTTTGTAGTCCACATAAACTGAAACCTGCAAGATGAGAAACAGAGTGCGGTGCTCTTTCAATCTGGTTGGCGAGCTGTTGGCCTAAGCTTGGATTTTTGATGATCTCTAGCATCTGTTTATCTAATGTTTTTTCTTTACCATAAACAATTTTTGCCAATTTCTGGACCTGTTTTAAGCTTGCGTGGACGCAAGAATCTTCTGCAACCATTTCGGCTTTTTTATTTTCTGTCAAAGGAGCTAATCTTTCTTCTGGAATGAGAATGCTTTCAAGCTCTTTTGTTTTTGGAACTGTAAAGGTAAATTTGTCACCGGGTTTTAATGTTTTGAGTTGTTCTGGTGTGAGATGCTCTTTATTGCCGATGATATAAGCCCCTTTCACATTGAATGCAAAGCTATCATAACCAGCACCTCTATACATTCCTGTGTAGGTTTCACCTTCTTTTGCAACCATAACAGGACGATCATTAACATTGCGCCCAAGTTCTTTCATGTTGTTCATGAATTCCTTTAAAAGAAGTATTTTATTGGGATTAGAGATATCCTCAAATAGATGTTGCATTGGTTCTAGATCACCATTTTCTGCTACAGCAACACTGGCGAGCATCATGCGTTCTTTTGTAACAAGTGAAAAATCAAGCTGATGGCCTGCTGCTTGAGCGAGCTTTTCAAAAAAGACCCGTTGTGTACGTCCGTTGCCTTCTCTAAAAGGATGGAGTTGGTTAAGGAAGTTAAATAAACTTATTGCTTCAGAGTTAAATGTCTCACGCGTTAAGCCTTGCAAATTATCTTTTTCGGCAAGTGTTTGATCTAATTTTTGTAAACCTTCAGGGATTTTATCACCGAGTGCAAAAGGATTTTCCCATCCTGTTCTTTTCATTTCGGGCATAGCGGCTGTGGTACCATCTTCAAATGTAAAGGGAAGATGGCGAAGATGACCAGCCCATTCAAAGGTATTTTTAAATAACTGATAATGAATAGAGCATAGATAGGAGGTATCAAATTTTTCTGGTAGGGGGGCTTCACGCAGATTAACCATCGCTTTTGCTGTATCATGCGAGCATTTCTCCAGAAAGGATTTAAAGTTTTTTATTCCATATTTATTTTTGAGTGTTGTGGTGTTCGGGTAGACATAATGATGAGGAGAAACTGTCTGTATATTTTTTGTTTTTTCTTTTGCTTTCGGCATCGTAGCTTCCTTATAATGTTACGTTGTCCATGAGAGTATTAAATTCCTCGAGTGAAATATTCCCCCTTGCATATTCTTCTAAAATTTTTAGCGTTTTGGAATGTAGCGCTATTCCCTCTATTGCATGGGTGCTGATGGCTGCTTCAACCGCTTCACGGCGTTGTTTTAATTCTTCTACTGTTATAGGTAAAAGGTTTTCGCTGTTTTCTGTTGCTTTGGTTTTCATGCATTTTTCCTTTTATGTGCAATCGTTGCTTTAAAAGAGCCTTTAGCAGCCGATGTGATCTTCTTTTAGTCTCCTCCAAAGATGTTTCGTTGTTTGAAGGGATCATAATAAATTTCTGTGACCTTAAACTTTCCTTCAACCCGTTTGCATTGGATGATGATATCAATCATTGAAATCAACAGTCCTCGAATATCATCACGCTCTAAATCACCTCCTCCGTCACTTTCTTTGACCAAAAGGGTCATTTGCTCAAAGGCAGCAAGGGCTGTTGAAGCATGAACCGTTGTAATGGAACCTGGATGACCTGAATTGACATTGCGGATATAATAAAAGGCTGTACCATCTCGAAGTTCTTGCAAAAGAATACGATCAGGACGCATCCGTAAAGATGATTCAAGCAACTCTTTGGGTCCAACAGAGGCTAAGCCTTGTCCATCTTTTGAATAGAACATCGAGACATGATTAGGGTGCGGTATCACCAATTCTTGTGTATCTTCAATGGTAATAATACGCTCTTCTTGAGGAATTTTGGCGATTAACGCTTTTGATAATGTTGTTTTACCCGAACCAGTTTTTCCTGCAATTAAAATATTTTTCTGACATTTTACAGCTTGATTTAAAAAGGAGACAAAGTCTTTATTGCAGTAGGCATGAGCTAAGTTATGCTCGATGATTTTGAGTTCGTTAAAACGAGAAAGATAATCATTCAATGGCGTGAAAGATATCTGTTCACAGAGCGAAAACAGACCTTTATTCGCGAGCTCTTCGAGAGAAAAACTCTGCGATGATGGTTTGCGAATTGTCATACTAATCGTGTTTTTTTCGACAGCCGGCGGAATAACAACTTGAATGCGCTCATTACCTGGCAGAGTAGCCGATAATATTGGATTCTTGTCTGATATGTTTTGCTTGGAATAGGACGCGACAACTTTTGCAATTCCCATAAGCTCATTAAAAGAGAGAGCCGGTGCTTCTATAGTTTTCCATCCATCAATACCTTCCGTCATTACTTGGTAGGGACGATTGATAACAATTTCAAAAAGACTTTCATCTTTCAAAAAAGCACGGATGGGTTCAAGTTTTGTGAGAACAATCGCGATGGTTTCATCGCTCATGGTATGTAAGTTTGAGTTCATTTTAAAGGTATCACAGAATTTTTGTAAAAGTTTCTTGAAACAGCTCGATTGGTAATCTGTTTTTTATTTTCGATGACTTTCAATTTATAGACGCTGGAAAAATCCAAATCGCGGGCAACAAAGATATTTACCATTTCCCCTTGGTTTTTGGATAATGTTGGAGGAATATTGGCGTAATTTTCGACGAGAATGTTTGCGATGTTTTGTCCTGAAGAGAGTGTTTCAGTTTCTTCTTTTTCTTGTTTTTTTGCTAAACGTTTATTGGCATAGTTTGTCGCATCTTTTATCAGGGAGACAAGAAGCGCAGATCCAATCCTCTCTAACCAATGGTTATCAATATCTCCATCTATACCAGAACGCCCTAAACTGTCTGTTGCAGGTGAAGCTAAGGATATAATGATACCATTAGGGGTTTTTGCTCTATTCCATAGGACAAAGAGACGTGTTTGGCCTTTTTTCAATCCGGCGCGATATTCACCAACAATTTGGGTACCTTTATCGAGAAGGACAACACGACCATTGTCTGATAAGATATCTCTGGAGATGATACAACTGGCAAAACCCTGTTGATCACTGTTGATGGCTGTTTCTAAAATACAAGGGATAGAAGTTCCCATCGCGATGATGTAGTTTCGATTGCCAAGGGTTGAAGCTCGAATACCTTCAAGCACTGTGGGTTTGAGAAGATGATTAAAACGTTGTGTCGTTTCATCAGGTTTACTTTCAAGTTGGTGAGGCAAAATACCATTATTTGTTTGTGAATCTATTTTGCCTTGTTGTGTATTTGCATAAGCTAATACAGGAGAACGTTGTGCTGCTTCCAGAAGTGAGTCATCAGAATTTAATTGATTGATGTTTGGTGTTGGTAGCTCGACTTTTGGCAATAGAGCGTTATTTCGTTGAGGCTGTTCAAGGGGGGAAGGGGTAGGCTTTGCAGGGCGAAAAAGCTCTGTTTGTTTTATAACTTTTCCTTCTTTTGAAGATTCAATTGGTTGTTTTTTTTCTGTAACAAGTGTTGAATAGGCTAAATAAAGACAGACACTGAAAAGAATAATAAGAGCAATAGCTTTCCCTACATTGTTCTGTTGACTTTTTCCTTGAGCATTTTTTATTGTATCACGATCATTGATGCTTTTTTCATCCACGGTGTTATTCATGGCTGCTTCCTAGGTTCACTTTACGTTGTACAGATGGTGATGTCGTACCTGTTTCAGGGTTAATTCCTTCTGGTACGAACCTTTTATTAAAGATGCACAATACTTCATTCCCACGTCGTAGCGTGAATTGTGCAGCTGTTGCATGAACAATAACCTTGTTGCCTTTAATTGATTTGGGAATAAGCGCTTCTTGCCCATCAGGCGATACAATGTAAATGGCAGGGATTTCAATGTTGCCTAAAAAGGTAAAGGTTGTTGTTTTTCCATTATCATAGACAGATGCAGGTTCAATGAGGGATGAGCCTTGGGCTTCATAAGCCCAATTGCGTGGTCCAAAATCTTCATGGATATTTAAAATATCA
Organism: Bartonella sp. MF74HXZ; assembly: GCF_042194445.1. NCBI lineage: Bacteria > Pseudomonadati > Pseudomonadota > Alphaproteobacteria > Hyphomicrobiales > Bartonellaceae > Bartonella > Bartonella sp. MF74HXZ. The sequence goes on from NZ_JBHIMW010000009.1 coordinate 33,294, forward strand.
TTGACAAAGTTTTCTTCACGTTGTTTTGCTTTTTCTGCTTCGGCTAATTTCTTACGCAAGGCTTCATCTTCTGGATAACGAAACTTTACCAAGAAATACGTCTCATTGCCGGCTGAAACATCGCCTTCACGGATTTGTAGTTCGAATTGATAAGATCGTTGGATTCCATCTTGGCGGCTTGTGACAATTTGTAAATTGGTCACAGGTTGGATTTCGCGCGGTTTGAGAAAAACAAAGTGACCAGCCGGTGCAACTTGCCAAGCAACGGAATTTCCAATTCCTACATAGGTTACTTCTTCATCATCGGCAAATTCCAGCTGAACTGAAGAGCGAATGGAGCCAATGATTTGTACAACATTGTAGGGGTCATAATTGACAAATCTGATGCGGTTATCTTTACGTGCACTGACAGGCGCTGTTTCTGCAAGTGAGAAGGCTGTGTGAAAGCTGAGAGTGATCGTAAAAATTAAAAAGATTGTTTGTAAAAGTCTGATCATTTTATCACCTCTGGATCAGATCTATATTCCGATACTTGAAAACCAAGAGGGTTGATGAGACGATCAGACGTTGAAATGTGTGCGTTCACGTAGGAAAAATTTAAGATTGAAATCCAATGGGAAATATTTTCTTTTTCATTAAAGTCTCTGACCGTTTTATAGTAACGAACCTGAATAAGATCTTTGCTTATAAAAGAGATTGATTTGATTGTGACGGTAGCAATCATGTTATGATAAATATTTTGCGGACTTTCTGGATTATTGCCCGCGTACCATTTTGCAAAACGGTTTTGTTCTTTTGGAGAAGATAAAAGAGAAACTAAGCGAAAATTGTTTTCTGCTTCGGATGCTTGAAAACCTTCACGGGCACGAACATATTGGCTGGCAAAATAACGCGTTATCGCTTCATCATAGTCGTTAGGGGATTCTTTGAGGGCGCTTACAGTATCAATAATGCCTGTTGAGTTATCAACGCGGATAACAAAAGGCTCTACCGTTTTCAAAGGCGTCAAAGCTGCGACAGCTAAAGCCAGCGCAATCGTCATCAATCCAAAAAGCACTGTTAAAGCCATGGAAATTTTCATTCGCACGCGCATGCTATGCATGCGATCAATGTCAAATGAGCGCGCTTCTTTTATATATTCTTCAAGGGCATCACTTTTCACGCGTAACCTCCACAGTTTTATCAGATCGTGCTTCATGAATAACCGGCTTTAATAAAGCTGAATTGGCTGTTGCTTTTTCACTTTCCAAAGTATTGAGAATGATAGGAGAGGTAACAGTCCTTACGCTCTTTTCTGGGTGGACAACGTTTTGATTGTCCCAATTCCACTTATCTTTATTTAAAGCACGTGTATGTTTGCCATTACAGCGTGGTGGTTTTTTGGGACCACTCAAAGAGGCGCAACCAGTAAGAGCGATTGTTAGGACCATAACAAAAGTTATTTTTCGTTTCATTTTTTGAACTCACAAATATCTTGGAATACAATGCATGAGAGCCTTTATTTTGGACACTTTTACAAGTCTATGTGATGCAAGACTTTGATTGGTTTTGTTGTAAGACCCAAGATGTTAGGTCTTATCTGGAACAGGACCATGGCGCGTGCGCCAAAGGGCGCACGCAAGGCTAAAACAAAAGTGCTTATTCTTTTAAAGAGGTGCTTTATCTTAAAACCGACCACGACCACCTCCAGATCTTCCTGCTTTTGCTGCCGCGCCTGCCGCACCTTTAGAAGCGTTACCGGCAGCACCTGAGATTTGTAAAGCGGCATTTTTTACTGTATTCGCACTCGTTCTTGCACCATTGGCAAGCATTGTGAAAACCTGTCCTCCTGAAGAGACACCAGTGTTAAAGTATGGTCCGCCAGAGGCCAGCGCTGTTGCAATACCAGGAAGCGCACGGAAGATAATAACCCCTATGATCGAAATGACGAGGACAGGGGGGAAAAGAACATAGATTGATTCATATGAAACTTTGAGAACCTGTAGGATAACTTGACATATAATTGTTCCAAGCATGATCACGAGAACCTGTAAAATGGTAAAATTGATCAAAGTTGTAATCCATGCATCGGTGTATTTTCGCGTTGCATTGAACAAATACAAACTAATGAATAGAGGACCAAGACCTATAATCATTACGAGAGCAACTTGTGCAAACATTTGTACAATAAAACCACCTATACAAAAAAGAATAACGGCTAAAAGCATGATAGAACCAAGAAGTCCCACAACGATCTTTTCAAAAAACCAAGCATTGTATAAAACTTCTTGATAGCGAGCATTTGCCTTTAACAAAATATAATCAAAAACATTGGAGCTTGCAGGATTGCTGTTAAGCGCATTCCCAATAGCGTTGGATAAATCATTGAAGAAAATATCCTTGACATAAGTATTAAATGTATCCGCATTCGTTGCCATTGTTGTCACAACAACGATTTTAACAACATTATTGAGAAGACTATGCATAGAAAGCGCAACGCGACCTGTCATAACATTATAGCCATAAAGAAAGATAAAAATGATTGCGGCGAGATTTAAGGGCGCTGAAATAGCAGAAGATAACCCTCTCACCGTTGTGTCCATCACATTATCGAGGGGGTTTAAAATATACCCAGAAATGCTTTCAAATGGAGAAAAACTAAAGTCTGACATTTGTATTCGTACTTTCAAGTTTTTCTTTTAATTGTTTTTCTTTTTCTTTTAATTGTGCCTCGAGGTATTTATGCTTTTGTTGTTCCTTCTCTTCACGCATTTCGTCTTTTGTTTTCGTATCTCTTGCTTGAATCATATCAAGAGACTGAAGTTTTAAAGAAGCTACTTGAAGATCGGCTTGAAGAAGAGAAAGTTTTACTTGAAGCTCTTGTTGAAGAGCTTGAAGCTTCTGCAATTCTTCAAGGCTAGGTTTTTTTACAGCTTCTGTTGCTGTTGTATCTGTTTGTGACTTAAGTTGTTCAAGTTGATGACTTATTGCTTTAATTTTTTTTGCAGTTTCAGTTGCAGTTTTATATACGCTTTCAGCTGTTTCTGATTTTGCAGCATCTAATTTTTGTGTATTCTCGAGTGCTTGTTTATAATATTCATCCGCATCGGGTGTCGTTTGTGATATTGCATGAGAAATAAAAGAAAAAGATAACAGTGTAACTAAGCCATATTTTTTCATTGATTTTTTCTCCTTTGATAAAATATGGGCAGCCATTTGTCAGGGTCTGCTCCATATTCGTTGATAATTTCATTCATGAGTTCAATGTTTTTTGTTGTGCCGCTTAAAACGGCGATCTCATCATTCATTCCACGTAAGTTAAGTTCTGCAACGACGGAACTTTGTCCTTGTTTGACGAGAAAACGGCGAGATTCTCTGCTTAATTCTGACTGTATCAGTTCAAATTCACGCTCAGTAAGTTTGAAAGCTTCGACATAATCATTGTAATTTGCTTTTTGATTTGGAAAAAATATTTGGGTGGGGCATTGCTCAATAATTGTGTGCGCGATTGTTGAGTTCAAAGCATCTTTAGGGCTTTGTGTTGCAAAGAGCATCATGCCATTTTGTTTACGGATTGTTTTTAGCCGATCTTGCGCAAAAGCTTTGAATGAATCATCTTCCAAAGCTTTCCAGAATTCATCAACGACAATAATGATGCGCCGCCCATCAATCAAATCAAGAATGCGGTGAAAGAGATACATCATTAAGGGGCGCCGAATTTCTTCATTGTCTAAGAAATCGGTCATGTCATATCCAATGAACTGTGCGTTTAAATTGAGATCATCTTGATCATTATCAAAAACCCACCCTAAATCATTGCCCCTAATCCAGCGTTGTAGTCGTATGGCGATACCTTCTTTTGATGTGTTGTCAAAAAACAGTTGAAGTGCACCAAGAGAACGTTGTGTTGGGGGTAAGTTTTCTAAAGAATCGATGGCTTTGGCGATATCTTGTCGCTCTTCTTCTGTTACGATTTGCCCTTCAGCGCTTACCAGCTTTAAGATCCAATTACGAAGAAAGATTTTATTTTTTTCAGTGTATTCCATGCCCTTTAAGGGAGAAATCCCTGTGGGCTGCCCATTTTTTAGAGGTTTATATTTCCCTCCTCCAGCTCGTACAAAAATCTCTGCTCCTTGATCTTTGTCAAAAAATACCATTGTTGGATTGTGTTTTTGTAATTGTGCAAGAAGAAAATTAACAATCACTGTTTTACCAGATCCCGATGGACCACAAACAAACGTATTTCCAAGATCGCCATAATGAAAATTAAAATAGTAAGGTGAACCTGCCTGTGTTTTTAGCAATGCGACAGCAGCTCCCCAAACATTATCGTTTAGTTTGCCAACAGGGAAAGAATGGAAGGGCGATAAAGCGGCAAAGTTTCTACTGGTAATGGCACCTGAACGCGCACGATAGCTAAAGTTTCCAGGAAGCTGTGCCCACCATGCTGCTTCCAATCCTAAATCTTCTCTGGCAATTACGGCTCCCCCATTGGTTAAATGGGCTCGTGCTTTTGATAAGTTTTCAGTCAATATTTTGGGATGATCAGCAAAAACAGCTAAAGAAATGTGATGCTCGCCCAAAACAAAACGGTTTGATTCTAAATCATCTAGCGCTTCATCGAGTGCATCAATTTGTGAACTAGCACGGTCAGCTGCATTGATCATTTGATTTTGCTTGCGGCTCATAATCGCACCGGCGGCCGCCTTACTTTTAAAGACAAAGGATTGTGTTAAAATGAATTCAAATGGTACCGTAAGCAAACCATCAGTCATACCAGGGCGTGTTTTAGAAGGGTATTCTTTCCATCCAAACATGCCAGCAAAGCGTTCATTGCTTTCATGGCGAATTTCGATAATTTCTTTCCCAAAAATAACACGATCCGAGTAAATCGTTGAAGCAATAGTTCCAAATGTGAGAGGAATACGCTCACGTCTTCCCCCCACCAGCTGGTGGAGAAATTCACTTTGTTCAGAAAATAAAATACCTTCATGTTCATAGATTGATAGCAGACGGACTTCATACTCTTCTAAACCTTGCATAAGGTCTTGACTTAACTCTTCGAGTTTACGAATAGCTTCCTCATCGGGTTCAGATTGTGTTTTCTTCGCTTTACTCAAGCGCTGAAAAAATGAAACCAGTTGTTCTGTTTTATCTACTGCGGGATTCCAAAGCAGTGAAATAAACAGATCATTTCTATACAGTTCTTGCGAAACCATTTTCTTTTTATATTTTTCATCTAATGTTGTTGCAAAAGATGAAAGAAAATGACCTTCTGGGTAGATCGTTTCACGGCGGCGGATGATGTGAGAATATAAAGCAACTCGTTCATCTGCAATATTTTTTAAAAGGGTATTTAATTGGTTGTGTAAAGAATTTAATTGATCAATATCCGCAGTGTCAAAATTTACGCCTTCAACAGCCATCACAACCATTAAACAGCGTGAATTTAAAGCAACGACATGTTGGTTGATATAGCGTATATAGGGAATATATTCTTCAGGCAAAGTTTCCCGTTTCATTATTGACATCTGTTTCACCGGTTTGGCTCCTTCAGCTTAGTTCCTTATAAGTGCGGATAAGGCGCAAGGGGGAGGTAGAACCTCCTCCCCATCGGTTGAGGTTTTTTTGTTTTCCTCGGGTATTGAGCCAAGCAAATAATACGCGAAATTGGTTGTGATCATGCTTTGTCACTTCACGCAAAATAAAGTGCATCCCAATACCAAAACCAATCACGGTAAAACCGCTCGTCAAAATAAACAGAACGGATGTCGCCATGACATTGAGCGCCATTGCTTCCATTGTGACACCGGCAAACATGGACGGTCGTGTACAGGCAAGGAAAAGAGTGTCTTCGTTCATTTATGCTGTGCTCGCTAATTTACCGACAAGAGTAGGGGCACCAAAAACAATAGCAATACCAAGAACACAGTAAGCTGCTTTGCGTAAATCGATAAAGCCGTACATCCAGCCAATACCCACAGCAGCAACACATATAATTGCAATAAGCTTTGCCGTTGGACCCGTCATCATTGTGACAATGTTGCCTAAAACACCATCAAGATTCCCGAAACCACTCCCATTAGAAACAGGAGCAGCATAAGAAGGATCTGATACAAGCAATGCTGTAAAAAGCAGCATGGTCATGATAACGATAAAAATGATGTTCTGGGATCTATTATCTGTCATTTTACCTCTCTTTAACAAATAATATTTGTTCATATGTCGACATTCCATTGCCTCTAAAAACTGAAAAATGCTGTCATTTGATGACATAAATTCTTCTCGTTTATTTGTTTTAAAAGCCTTGATAGTGGATCTGTTCACTCTCAAACTCTTTTTCGTAAAGAGACAGAAGTCTTTTCAAACTGAGATTGTGTTACATGAAAATGGCAATTTTAAGTTGTATGTATTGGTAAAGACAATAATATTAAAATAATGCAAGAAGGAATATTATTCTTTACAAAATGTAGTTAATATGCAACACAGATATTTGGATTTTTTTCTTTAAAAACAAGGGGATTAGTGATAAATAATGTGAAAGGATAGAAAAACAATGAATTTTTTGAGCGAGCGTGTTAAGAAATGCTATTTAAATTGATTGTTATTATTTACATTATGGGTTCCATAGTGTGGGGATTAAGCCAGTATAAAGATAAAATAGATTTCAGTATTCTTAAAACATTTGAGATGCAAGATATACAAGATATTCTCAATTTTTATCGAAAAGAAAAAAATCGAGAAGAAGAAAAGTTGGTTAAATCTATCACCAAACAGCAATTAGAAAAAAATGAACCAGCTCTCGATTTGCAGAAGAGTGTTTCATCAAACGATGTTGCAAATAATGCTGTTGTTTTTCATGGTAAGGCCTCTGTTACAAGTGGGGTTACATTTAAATTACTGACGCCTGCTGCACAATCTTGGCGCTCATATATCACCCGTGATATTCATCTTTATGGTGTAGACACGTGCGCACCACGCCAAAAAGCACGATTAAATGATCAAGAATGGCCCTGTGGTGCGGTTACAACGGCTTGGCTTGTCACCAAAACACTTGGGCAGGATTTATCCTGTAAACAGGCTGTGATGCACAATGGTGTTTATTATGCGCAATGTTTTGTTCAAGGGGTTGATTTAGCTGAGGCAGGTCTTACAGAAGGTATGTTGGTCCTCTCAAAAGAGGGAAAAGATCCTATTCCAACTCAGTACTATCATGCGGAAGAAAAAGCACGCAACAACAAGATCGGTCTTTGGTCAAGTGATTTCACTGAACCTTTAAAATGGCGGCGAGATAATGGATCTTACAACCCCTTTGAAAATCCGTGATTGGCTTTAACGAACATATTTACTTAAATTTGTATAAAAGCAACTTTATCAATAAAATTGCACCAGAGCATAGGGCAAAAGACCATAGGGCAAATTTGAATAAACCGTGAGATTATTTCCGTTTGTGAAGTAAATGGATAATACTTCCCTTTTCAAGGGGGGGCTCTCAAAATCGCTCTTCTATTTTTACTTATGTGTTTTATAAAAGCAGGAAAATTTCATTGTTGGTGGCAAAACGTTTTTGAGTATTTGTGTTTGAAGGAGAAAATGAGACGATAAAAAACGCTCAAGAAATGGATTTCTAGAGCAGAGTTGATAAAAGTGAAAAATGAATAGATCCTAAAATGGCGTAACATTTGATATAACGGATAGAATATTTTACAGTGCCTTAAAAGAATTCATAGCAAAAGTTTTTTTCATCAGAATTTTGTCTTCAGGATTGGATCACGTTTTTTTACTTCTTTAAAAGTGATCAATCTGTTTCATTCCTTGAAAAGCTTTCATAATTATCTGCTTCTAAATTCAGACTTCTAAAAGATGGATTTCAAACAGACTCCACACGAAAAAATCTTCGTAAAAATGATTTGCATTGTTGATTGTTTTCTATATATCACAAGACGTTTTTATTTAAGCATTCGATGGGGGAAACAATAACCAACATACAAATAGGTAAAAAGAGCTCATACTTTTTTGTAATGGCTTTGTAGTCTATTGATCGTGATACTTAAGTATTATAATGCTCATAGGCTTTCTATAGGGCGAGGGGCGCGGTTCTTATCGCAATGTCACTATTGAAATCAGTTGGACAAAAACATTAGTGCGCCTTCTAATTTCGTCATTTTTACTCAGTTTGGGCTTTTTTCTTCTCATTATATTTTATGACAAACTCATACGATGGCTGTCGTGAGTTCTTCTTGCATTATTTTACTCAGAATGTTCACTTTGAAAGCAAGCAAGTGATAGTAAGGCTGTCTTCTCGTACAGTATGAAAATTTAGAACTCATTTGGGGGATGATATTAACAGATAAGGTATTTAAAGAGGGGTAAAATGAAAAAAATTATTTTATTATGCATGGCTCTATTATTCGCTGTGGGGTGTGAAAAAACTTATAGCGTAGAGGATTTTAAGAAAGATGCAAAATTAAGGGAAGAATGGGGAAAGAAGTGTTTTCTTTCAGGACAAGCTGTTAAGGAATCTAAAAATTGTCAAAATGTTTTACAAGCAGATACTGAAATGTTTTTCTCGCCAAAACTTAATTCTACAGATCGTGGTCATGCGTTTTAACGGTTATGCATCTCAACACTAAAGTGTTATATAAAAATTCTAAAATAAAGAAGTTACGTTTCAACGAATAGTTGCTTCTTTAATTTTTATAGCGGAATTTTTTATCATTTTTCATCTTTCAGATGAGCTTCCAAAATCATATTTGCAATCCTATTGTTTGTTTCATCTTTGTTAGATTGAGGATTATGATCATGAGAAAACAGGATAGCATTGTCTTATAGAAACATCTCTTAAGGCAGCCAATCCCATTTCACGGTGGTGTCCGTGAATGGTATAATGGTAAATTCATTGAGCACCACTATCTTTACGCTTCATAAAGGAGTAAGCCGGCGCATATTTGCTAGCTCGTGGGTGTTGCTACAGCCCTTGGCACTTGAGACGGTTCATTAGAGGCATTTTTAATCCTTTCTTAATAGTTTTTTATCCACAGGGGCTCTTTCCGCTTGTAACTTGCAAGAGATATGATTTTGGTCGCTTCAACATGGAGCGGATCTGAAATGAAAGAATCTTACGCTATTCTGGATTCTCATTTAACATACAAAACACTGAACACACTTTATAAATCAATGTATTTTCTTATGGTGGAGTTGGTGTGGCATTGAGATTTTAGAGGAAAAATATGCCTTTAAGAATTTATAATAGATAGCAAGTCTTTATAGCAGGTATATTAAATGCAGATCATAATAAATGAAGCGTCCACAGCGAAGAAGGGGCTAATTTTTTAAAATCCGCATGAATGCTTATTCTGTTGTGCTGTAAAGACATCATCGTTTGAGGTGTGTTGTAAGGCATAAAAACTTTATGCATGGGATGTTTTGATAAGAGAGTGTGGTGAATATTCAAGGGAGGGCTTTCTTGTACAATTTTGTGAAAGGAACCATATGAAATGTGAAGCCGAGAGGGAGCTGTTTTTGAGAAGTTGGATTGGGTATCAACCAGTTTGAGGAGGGATTTGCATCCTTTGATGTGTGAGAAGGAAGCCAAGAACAGAGCGTGTAGCACCCTATACCCATGTTTTTAAAGGTTTTAATTTTGATCAGAAATTAATTTTAAAATTGCTTTTTGTTTGACAGATGTAAGAATTCTAAAACTTTTTAAAAGCAAATATTCCTCTTTGCTCGCTACAATTTCATCATAATGGTACGGGGTATGTTCTTTTTTGATGATATCAGCGTAAAAAAAGGCAATAGGGACATCCAATATATCGGAAATTTCCTTTAAACGCCCTGCGCTCACACGGTTTAAGCCTTTTTCATACTTTTGGATTTGTTGGAAAGTGACACCTAAATGATGCCCTAATGTTTTTTGAGACATTTTGAGCATTTTTCGCCTAAAGCGAATTTTTTTGCCTACAAAAAGATCAACATTAAGATTTTGAGTTTGCATTTGCCCCCTCCGGTTGCGAGCGCCCTCGCATTTGTATTCCGGGAGCTTGAAAACACTGAACCCTAGTCAGCATTTTGCTTTTAGTGCTTGGAGCACCTGGACATAGCAAAATCTCCCGGAATTCCGGGACACCCACACACTGGGTTTATTTTTACGCTAGGGTTTCGGGTTTTCAAGGCCCTATTGATCGTTGCGTATACGACCAAAACATTTTCTAATTAGTAAAGTAATTTTAGAAGATTGGCAATAAAAATAGTTTTTCTTGAGACGGATAGATTTTTTTAAATAGAAGGTTGTTTGCCTTTCAAACTTTTAAGGTTTGCTTACTAAACTCACGTTTTCAGATTCGCTTTTTTCAAAGGTAAACCTTGGTTTTTAAGCTCAAGGCACCGTCTATGGTGCTGTTCTTAACCAATAACCAAAATGGCTTGTTTTGATGCGTCTGAGATATCATGATGATAGGGGAAAGCTTTTATGAGTAAAGAGCCCTCATGCAAAATAAAATCAAAACAGAATAGATTTGGTTGTTGTATATTCACATGTTTGTTTTGAGAAGATATTTCTCAATGTTAGCGCCCATTTCACGAATGGCGTTTCGTAAAGTGTATAACGTAAAAGCTTCGATGAATGGGATAAAAGCTATATTTCTATCTTTACTGAAAAAAGATGCTTGGAGGGCACATACTCTTTGTCAGTTTAAAATATTACGACAGTTTTTACCTTTGAAAGGGAGCATAAAAGCTATTTTTTCTCTCTTCACGTGTTTTTATTTATACGCTCATCCTGCTTATAATGTGCAAGCGAATAGTTTTGATTGATTCAATATCAACAGATTTGAAATGAGAAAAGATATTTTGGTTTCTCATTATGTATGAATAATAAATTATTATTATAAATCGATAATTCTATACTTAAGGAAGCGTTTTTTTAAGGAGTTTTTTTGTTCGTTTTTAAGAATGTGCGTGTTTTAGATAAAAAACTGTATCAACGCAGTTATTGTTAGAATTAAAGTTTTTATGAGAAAAATGAGCATTGTGGAATGATAAGCTTTTGATATAAAGCGTTTTAGAATTTTGCACAACTTAACGATAACTTATTTATTTTGTCATTTCTTATGATTGCTATAAGCGATGCAAAGTTGGAATATGGTTTGAGAAAGCAGATGACACAAGTATTATCTTTCGGTAAGTAGTTTTGAAATAAAAGACAGCTTTAAATGATAAATAAAGATAGGTGCACCATGAATGAACTTACCCATATTGAGACTATTATAACGCATTATGATGCTGTTTTTTGTGATGTGTGGGGTGTTGTGCATAACGGTGTACATGCATTTGAACCAGCGTTGAAAGCATTGTATAAAATTCGACAAATGGGAAAAAGTGTTATTTTATTAACCAATTCTCCTCGTCTACGGGAAGATGTTGCTGCTCAATTACAAAGCATGAATGTTCATCGTGACTATTATGATGCCATTATCACTTCAGGGGATGTAACGCGCGATCTCATTCGGACTGCTCCGCGTAAAGTTTTTTTTATTGGTTCACAACGTGATTTGGTGCTGTTTGAAGGGTTAGAGTGTGAATTTGTTGAAGAATGGGAGGCTTCTGTTGTCGTCTGTAGCGGTTTTCTTGAAGATTTTGACGAAGAGCCCTCTGCTTATGAGGAGATGTTTCTTCGCATGCGGGCGCGGAATTTACCTTTTATTTGTGCTAATCCTGATGTGATTGTCCATTATGGAAATAAAGAATTTTGGTGCGCTGGTGCATTGGCGCGTCTTTATCAACAATTAGGGGGGGAAGTACGCATTGCTGGAAAACCTCACGCGCCTATTTATGAGTGTGCCTTTGAAAAACTTCAAAACATTCGTGGAATTGTGGAAAAAAGTCAAGTTTTAGCTATTGGTGATGGTCTTTTGACGGATATTAAGGGGGCGGCTCATTTTGGTCTTGATGCCCTTTATATTATGGGGGGGATTCATCATTATGATTATGCGCAAAATGGTGTGGTGGATAAGCAAGCTTTGCATTCTTTTCTTGAACGTCATGGTTATAAACCACAAGCAATCATGTGGGCACTTCAGTAATGGCTAATTTTTTGCGTCTTCAGGGGACTCACATGTTTCCCTCGGCTTGGCGGGGAGCCGTGTTGGCACTTGGAAATTTTGATGGTGTTCATTGCGGACATCAGATGGTGTTGCAAAAAGCGCTTGATTTCGCGCAGATAAAAAAGAAACCAGCAGTTGTTTTAACCTTTGAACCACATCCAAGAAGTTTTTTTCAACGTTCAGCTCCTGTCTATCGTTTGACAGAGGCAGCTGAAAAAGCTGAAATTTTTAAAGTCCTTGGCTTTAATGGCGTGATTGAACAGCCCTTTGATGCGCACTTTGCCACGCTTTCAGCGGATGAATTTATCAAATCGATTTTAAAACAGGTTTTTGATGTTTCAGTTGTGGTGACAGGGGAAAATTTTCAATTTGGTCATCAGAAAAGTGGAAATTCACATCTTCTTTGCGAAAGGGGAAAAAAATATGGATTTGAGGTTGTGCAAGTTCCTTGCGTTTCTCGTCTTCAAGATTCAAAACAGTTGATTATTTCCTCTAGTTTTATTCGGCAGCTTCTCTCACAAGGGAACGTAGAAAAAGCGGCTCATTTGTTAGGGTATCACTATCGGGTATGCTCCAATATTATTCAAGGCGATAAACTTGGACGTCTTTTGGGATTTCCTACAGCTAATCAAATGTTGCCTTCCCAAGTTCGCTTGGCTCATGGTGTTTATGCGGTGCGTTTACGTCGTGCGAACGGTGTTTTGTATGATGGTGTTGCAAGCTTTGGTTGTCGTCCAACGGTTGTTAAAGATGGTGCGCCACTTTTGGAAACCTATTTGTTTGACTTTAATGACGATCTTTATGGGGAAAGCTGTACCGTTTCTTTTTTCCAATTTTTGCGAGGACAAGAAAAATTTGATGGGCTTGAACCTTTGATTGCGCAAATGCGCCGTGATGAAAAAAAAGCAAAAGAAATTTTAAAGACAGCACAACCATTATCAAAGTTGGATAGGCTGCTTACTTTTAAAAATATGCCCTAAACTTATCTGAAAAAGAGAGAAGAGCCGTAAAAATAGCGCTTAAAGTGATTATAATCACAAAGATATATTCCAAAACATCGTGGAATATATGTTGTTTCCTTTGTTGAGAGGGAGAATCGAATATCTGAATATCTGATTTTGGCATTATCTTTTTCAAAGTTCATTTTATGGCTTTTATTGTCATTCAAAAGTTTACTGCTTGTTTCTTTCTTATCCGTTAAAACCCATCATAAAAGATGCAGTAAAGAATAAGCCCCAGCCTATTTGGCAATAATAGACGTGAAGAGGAAGAAAGGCTGTTTTTAAAATTTCTTGCGATTTTAAGCTTATAGTTTGATAAAATTTAATCGATAACTCTTTTATTTCAAAAATTTATGGTCTCTTTTTTCTAATTTGTTTTATTATGTCGTATCGTCTTTTATGATGGGATTGGGTTTATCTAAAACCTTGCGCATGTGATATTTGGTATCATATGATAAATATTTAAAAAAAGGTTCGTTTGTCGAGCCTCGTGAAGTAGAGCGGTGGTCAGCAGCTGTTTTGTGCTGACCATCACGTAAACGAGAATGAAGCTGATGGAAAATGCTTTAAGTCTCGTTTCTCTCGTATGTTGTGACAGGAAATTCACATTAAGGAGACTGCGATTGATTGCAGATAAAAAGAAATCATTGCGAGAAAGCAGGTGTACTTGTTTCAAAAATTTTTAATGCTTTTGATTGATAAAGGCACAATTTGGTTGTCGTAATACGTAAATCTTTCAGATTCTCAAACAAAGAACTGTCCATATATCTTCTTTGTCCTTTACAAATATAACGCCTATAATGTAACGGGAAGGCTGTCTTGTAAGGATATGAAAATGCAAAGCCAATTATGTCTTGTTGTTTTTTGATAGAAGTGTTGGATAAAAGTTGGGACATCTTTCCAATCTATGTTCGCTCTATTCATGACTTTATGGTGTTGTTTTTCTCATAAAACTTTTGCTTTAGCGATCCTCAACGCGAGCAGTATGTTTGAGACAAAGATTAAAGCGCTTTAGTGCTCTCTCTGCTGTTACAGCTTTTGTATACCAGATGGGGAGAGTCTATTGCCATATTCATTTGGATAATCTCTGAAATCAATCTACAGCCTTATTGGGGAAAAATATGAAGTTATAAAGGGGTAAAATCAGTCCAGATGACTGTCTTTTTTAAATTCGGCTTTGCCACTTTCAAAAGTGTTCAGAGCAATATCTCTTAAATCATGAAAATAACAGTTTCAGGCTTTTCTTGTTCTTTGAATAGGTTATCACGCCCTACAGGTAAAATAAAATGCTGGAATATACTTGTGTTGCTAATTTACGCGCCTGTTTTAAAGAAATATCTCTCAACGCTTCCTATATCCATTTTTATGATGGCACTCATGAATGGTATCTTGCAAGCTCCGTTGAGCGCTATCATCTTTGTGCCTAATAAAAGAGCAATCCAGTATCATCAGTTATATTGACAAGCCTTCATGTTGTACAGCCTTGGCTATTTGAGAGCGTTTATGAGAGGGATTTTTTCTTAACTCGTTTTACTTCACACGAACTCTTCCTGCTTGTGACATATAAGAAACACGCTTTTGATTGATTCACTATAAATAGACTTAAAATGAGATAATCTTACGGTATTAGGGTTTCTCACTCAACGTGTAAAATAACTAATTATTATAAATCAATATCTTATAATTAATCATAGATTATGGCTTACAGCTTTTTTATAAAATATTCTGCATGCCTTTTATACGGAATATGGGGTTTTCTTAATGGTTTTATTGTCGTTTTAGGTGTCTGTGGCGTACGAATGAGCTCGTACTGGTAAAGGGAGAGACAAAGAAGGTGAAGCAGTGATAAAAGGTGAGGTGAAAATAAATTTCCTTGATCATCATATGAATTTTCATGCATTTTTACGGCTTCAGGTGTGCATGTTTGTTGTATATTTAACAGCAAAGTTTTCTTGTAGAGTTTTATAAAGTGGGAAGCCTGAGTGGAAAGCGCAAGACAAAGATTATTGACAGATTATTTTTTACAGATCGATGTGTATTTAAGATTCTTCATCTTTTGAGGCGATGAGGAAGTGTATGAAATCTCTGTTTAAAGACGTGCCAAACGATAAAGATGCAGGGAGCGTGCTCCGTGATGGCAATAGGCAAGAAGAGGGAGAGGGGCTGTTTTTAAAATTGTTTGCATGGCTTCAACAGCTGACTTTTCTATAGTTGGAGGAGAAATGGGAATGTGATAGGCTTTTATGCCATATTCATTTGCGACCGTTTTAATGCTAGAAAAGTCAGGCTGATGAAGCTCCTCGTGATCGGGGCGGTTGCAGATAATTGTTTTAAAACCAGCTTGTGCCAATGTTTTGATATTTTCTATGCTAATTTGGGCACTGATAAAAATATCAGGTTCAATTTGTTGTAAATTCATTTTTATTTATTCTCAATTGCACAATCTTCACGATATCCCCTAGTCTGGTATATAAAAGAACATAGTGAAGGTAAGTTTTTCAATGGCATCTTAACAAAAATATTCTTTTTGTCGAGAAGATCTATTGGGGGAAAATGAGCTGTAAGATGCAAAATATCTCACTCCGCAACATGTTCGTTATTCGACCTTATGAAAGACGGCTGTTTGGTCTTTATGGATAATCTATTATGTTTACCAAGCATAGACATTCCATTGTGTTGCTTGTTCACACGTTTGCTAGAGGTATTCTTATTTCTTTTAAGCCCATTTTACCCTGTCGAGCGTATAAGAGTATAAAATTCATTGATCACCACCCTCTTTACGCTTATGAAGAAGTAAGCTGGGCCCCATTGTTATATTTGTCAGCCTCCAATATTACTACAGTTCTCGGTTCTTGAGACGGTCCATAAGAAATATTTTAAATCCTTTCTTGTACAGTTTTTACTTACACGCCAGCCCCGCTTGTAACGTACAAGAGACATGATTTTGATTGATTTAATATCAGAGGGCATGAAATGAGAGAATCTTCCTGATTTCAGCTCTCTCATTCAACGTGCAAAACAATGAATGCTTCTTATAGTTTGTTGTATATTCAGAGTGGAGCTTATTTGTAGAGTTGCATTAAGTGGATTGCATGAAGGGAGAAGCCCAAATGGTAGGCACGAGATAAGAAACTGGATCATTTACAGAGCATTGTTCACAGATCGACATGGATTTAAGAATCTTCGTTTTAGGGCGGGGGAAGAAGAGCGTGTCTTTTGTTTAGATTTATTTTTGTTATTCTCAAGAACATCATCTTCATAATGTTTTTTCTTATGCTAAAAGAATATTATAAAGACAAAATTGCGGGCTGTCGTTTTATCCTAAAAATAGGAGAAATGGTTATTTTGCACGTATTGGATGCTTGCTTCTTTTATTACTTTCTGTATAATCGTAAAAACGATAATGCTGAAAGGCGTAATAAATGATCATTGGACTTTTGAATCAAAAGGGAGGCGTAGGAAAAACTACGTTGAGTGTTAATCTTGCGGCCAGTTTTGCGCGTACCGGTGCACGGGTATTGCTTATTGATGTTGATCCACAGGGGAGCGCATTGGATTGGGCTGCTGCGCGTGAAGATGCACCTTTGTTTTCGGTTATTGGTTTACCGCGTGCAACGGTTCATAAAGAGATTACACAGATTGGTCATGGTTATGATCATATTATTATCGATGGTCCTCCGCGTGTGACTGATCTTGCTCGTAGTGCTCTTATGGCTTCTGATTTGGTGCTTATACCTGTTTTGCCTAGTCCTTATGATATTTGGGCAGCCGATGGAATTGTAAAGCTGATTGACGAAGCGCGTGTTTATAAAGAAAATCTTAAATCTGCTTTTGTTATTAATCGTAAAATAGTCAATACAGCGATAGGGCGTGATGTGAACGAAGCTCTTGGCATATACCCCGTGCATGTTCTTTCTTCTAGCGTTGCGCAGCGCGTGATTTTTGCAGAAGCAGCAGCACAGGGGAAGGCGGTTTATGAAGTTGATAAGCAAGGACCAGCAACAGCAGAGATTGAAGCTGTTGCAGCGGAAATCAAGGAGTTAGCGCGATGAATAAAAAAATTAAAATCGGCACGAAACCAACGAATAAATCAATTCCTTTAACAGCAGATGCATGGGTAGGAAGCCCCAAAGGGAGCATGAGTGGAGGTATGAAGCGCCTCACGATTGATATACCAGAAAGTTTGCATCGATTGATTAAGGTAAGTTGTGCAAGTCGTGGAACTAAAATAGCCGATGAGGTGCGCGAATTGCTTTCACAAAAATACGGAAAAGTGTAAAAATGATATATGATAATAAGTTTTCGTTAGTTTGAATGCTTTTTCTAGAGATGATATCGGTTGTTTTTATACGAAGTTAATAATGATAAAAGCACACTTCCTTTTTCACGAGGGCTGCTTCATTTAAGTTGTTTTTCATAAGGTTCTATATCATTTCATGAAAGAGCTATGAGTTTGCGAAAAATTCTTCGTTTCAAACTTTTCCCTATACAAACTTTTCCCTATAAATGTGATAATCATCATACTTCTTGTGATCTTATATCGCTAGATGAATAGATATGTTTATTCTTCTATAAAAATTTTCTTGATAATGATTTTAAATGTCAGGTTATTTTTTTGTTTATTTTACTTAATACATGCGTAAATAATGTAATTAAGAGTAGCGTTGATTATTTTTTTTTGTTATGCAACGATTCATTTTATTAAATTATATTCATATTTATAAAGGGGGGATAAAAATACATAAAATTTACTGATATTGGCGCGCTATAATTTATTCCTAATAAACAAAAGAAGTCATTGAGCATATTATAGACAGTATTTCTTACATTTATATGATTTTATAGTCTTAAATAGTTAATGCCAGTCGTAATGGTACGTAAGGAAATAGGCTTTTTTGCTTCAATTGATAATGTATAAGATCGCTTTTTTAGCATTTCTATTGGCATTTAAAAAGTGCAGGGGGACTTAAAGTTTTCTTTCTTTTCCGGTGGTTTAAGAAATGATAAGAGCGCAATCAGTTGGTTAAAAGGTGTATTCTTTCGTTTGCAGGGAATTTGCAATGGATATAGGCATTACGAATTTTTGATAAGATTTTGTGCGACTTCTCATGATGAAGTGGTTTTTGAAAAATGCCAAGATATCAAAATTATTGCTGAAGTTTAAATACTTCAAATACAAAGAGCAGCCGTGCAGATAATGCTACAAATGCAAGTCTGATAAATAAAAGCAGTTTTCATGATTTAACATGTTTGCGTTGCAAGTGTGCGTATTTGCAAAGGAAAGTTAGACGCAAGGTCACAATATAGGAGGGGATGTGAATCCAAAGATATTGTTAATAAAATATAAAACAAAGAGAGGGGTTAAATCATGAACAAGATCATTATAACAGCGCTGTTGCTTTGCACGGGGCTTGTTACTGTTGGTTCACGAAAAAAACTACAGTGTTGAGGAATTTAAGAAAGATAAAAAATTGATGCAAGAATGGGGAAAGAAATGCGATAAAATGGGAGCATCTGCTTTTGCAACCAAGAATTGTCAAAATGTCATGCAAGCCGATATGGAACTTTTTCAAGAGCATTATAGAAATCTTGCAAAGCAACTTCGTGAAAGTGGCAAAAAGGGGAATGAAACTGAAAAAAAGCAGGACAACAATTAAATCATAAAAATATATTGATAGCGGTGTTTTTCTTTGTACGCGATTTATCATCATAGGTTGGGAAAAATCGCGTAAAGAAGTGGATTTTAAAATTTTTGAAAATGCACAATGAACCGCATGTACAAATTTAATGGGTCCCTAAATTGTGTCCTAAACTTTGTAAATTTGAAAGAAGGGGAATTTATTGATGAATAAAGCCATTATTACAACAGTGCTGCTTTGTGCTGGACTTGCTGTTGCTGGTTGTGAAAAAACTTATAGCGTAGCAGAGTTTAAGAAAGATCCTAAATTACTCGAGCAATGGGCAATGAAATGTATGATATCAGGGAGTTTTGATTCTCAAAATTGTAAAAACGCAGATAAAGCGTATCGTGAAGTTCATGCCCGAGATTGGCCTGGTGCGAGCTTTGTACATGATGACGAGAAAAAAACTGAAGATAAAAAGGAGGAGAATTAAATTATGAATAAAATTATTATCACAGCATTGTTGGTTTGTACTGGACTTGTCCTTGCTGCTTGCGAAAAAAATCACAGCGTAGCGGAATTCAAGAAAGATAAAACATTACTCGAAGAGTGGGTAAAAAAATGTGAAAAGATGGATCCATCGTCTATAAAGAAATCTAAAAATTGTCAACATGCCAGACAAGCGTATATGGAACTTATGTTTGGCATTAATTAAAAACATAAAATTCAATAAATTATTCTATCAATAAGGAATTGGTTAATTGTTGATTCTATTACGTTTTTTAGGCTCTCTCTAACGTTAGAGAGCCTTTTTATGGCTTCAAGAATTAGTCTTTTACGATCTGTATTCTTTGTGTAAACGGATTCTATACTGTCATTTGTCCAGCCAAAAAGTGCTTTCAATTGTGATAGTATTGCATCCGAATGAGTTGCTACGTGTTATTGTTAATTTTTCAAACTATGTGCTGATTGTTTAATGTTTTGGTTTCATGTATTTACAACATGAGATTAAATCTACCTTTGGGGTGTTTTTCTGCCTTTATCACAAAATCACAAATCAATGTTTCATCACACTAAGACTGGCTTTAAGCGTTGCGGCTAATTTCGGAAAAATTGGGAGGAAACATTTGTTTGGAATTTACTTTTCTCTATCTTAATAAAGGGAAAAATATTCTGAATGGAATTATTATCGTTTTATACTTAAATGTTTTTCTTAAACTATTTTTAAGAAATTGCTTTTGATTTGAGAATATTATAACATTAGTTAAGATGTGAGTCATTTTTGCTAGGACGGTTTTGCTGGATGTGTGAGGAAGTGAGCGCTCTCCACACCTTTTCATTTTTTCCCTCTCTTTTTTAAGTTTGCAAGGTTTTTCCTTATTATTTTTTATCTTAATTGTGTTGTAATATTATCATGTTGAGCGGTGGAGCTCATGTAAAACTTTATGTATGAGGTGTTTTTTGTTCTCGAGTGTATAATGAATGTTTTTTGAATAATACTTTGATTTATAAAAATAATTTAATTATTTTATGTTGAATAAGGATCTCGTCAAAATCTGTTCTAGGTTGAATCAATTAAAACCATCTACTTGCACGTTACAAGCATGGAGAGCCGTGTGGATAAAAACTGCTGAAGAAAGAAGTAAAAATGTCTTTTATGAACTATCTCAAGGATTAAAGGTTGTTGCAACATTTGGTGCTGGAAAAGTGTGTGATGGTGCTGGTTTATTCCCTCGCAAGTGTATGATGATGGTGTTCAATGGATTTATCATAAGCTTCTTGAAATATTTCTTTAGAATTGTGATATGCCCTGAAGGGGAGAGCAAGAGGAACTTATTCAATAAGGAGACAAATTATTTACAGATCGGTTCTGGTAGAAAATTTAGTTCTTTAAGGCGGGAATGAAGTTGAGATTCAAGTAGCGTGAAAAGACGGAAACTGATGGTTAAAAATGCATACAAAAAGCAGAGTTAACACTTAAATAGTTGCAAGCGATGTTTGAAATTGGGTGTGTAATTTATCTGTAGAGTTAAAATTTTGCTTTGATCTTATGTAAAATTAAGATGATCGTTTGCGCAAATTACAAAAAGCCAAGAGAGTATGCTTAGTATATTTCTATTACGAGAACTAAAATAACAACAAAAGCATTCATGGTGATAATCAAGGTTGAATAAAGCACTGCGGCTTTTACGAGATCAGCCATAAAAACCTCTTTCTGTTCTTTTTGAGGTGATTTTATGAATAACAATATATTACAATCTGTAGTATATGTTGATACAATATATTAGGCAAGCTTAAAATCGTTCCTTTTTTGTAAAGGCTTGAGGAATTAGAGCACTGTAAATCTTAAAAAAGAAAGTTTTAAAGAGAATATTAATTGATTTTGTAGGTTTTGTGTTGCAGAAAACTTTTTTATCCTGTTATGCTATGAAACACTATCATTTATAGCGGTAATATAAGGTATATAAGTTTTCTTGTAACGTTTAAGTATTTTTTAGTGTGCGATGAATATTCGTAGGTTGTTTTATTGAGCCTTTCGTTTAAGTGACTCACATGAGTAGGAAGTCAAGAGAAGATCGCTTGATAAAAATTCGGACTGCGTACAGAGCAGATTGAGTTAAGATCTTTGTCCTTTAAGGTGCACAGAAGAAGACAAAAATGTTTTCTGATCGTTTATCTCATAGTAAGATTGGTTAATGCTGTTCTAATGGGCATGTTTTGCACAAAAGAAAAGAACGTTCCAAACGAAATATACTTATGTTGTATATTACTATATTTGTATTGCATGTTTATGTACTTGTAAGAAAACATCTTTCACTGCATACGACAAACATTTTACGATGACACTCGTAAATGGTATAACAGTAAGCTCTCGTGAAATAATATAAAATTTGAATAATATAAAAATCTATAGAATGCTATCATCTTTACACTTATGAAAGAGCAAGGCACTGTCATCGTGCGCTTGCTTCCAATGTTTACTATAGTCCTTGGCATTTGAGAAGGTTCATAAGAGGCATTTTTCTTTCAGTGTATTTTATCAACACATCAGGGCGTTGTTTGTGATGTGCAAATAAGTAAATTTAATTTATTCAACATGGAATAGATTTGAAATGTGATGAGTATGAAAGAGAAGAGCCGCATTTAGAAGGTTGAAAATGAGAGAAAGTTCGTAACAAAAATTGTACCTTTATTATAAAATGATTGTTTCTATGTTTTTATACCAGCAGCACATGTAAAGCTGCGATATTAAGAGCAAACAGTGTTATGGAGTGAAATAATCTATAGGAAGATGCTGTGGAAATTCTGAAAATATCAATGTGGGGAGCGTTAAGCATTATGCATTGGATAATATTTTGATAGATAATGATAATCTATCGTTATTCAACTTGAATTAGAGCCCTGAATACCGTAAATTTTTTCATTCCAAATCTGTTCGAGGTTTAATCAACCAAAACCATGTCTTTTGCAGTTACAAGTGGGGAGGATCCATGCGGAGCGAAACTGTACAAGAAAGGCATGCTTTTTGAACCGCACTCAAATGTCAAGGATATCGCAACATGAGGGGCTAGCAAAATATCTGATGATGCTGGCTTGCTTTTTTTATTAAGCGTAAAGATGGACAGTGCTCAATGGATTTTATACATGTCATGGGGGATTTATCATTATATTATTCATGGGTTATGGCGCGAAATAGGCTTGGGTATACTTAAGAGATATTTCTTTAAAACAAGCGCGTGAATATGCAATTGAAGACGTATCGAATTGATTGGCTAAGAAACTCTTGAAAAGGTTCAAAAAATCTTATATAGTCGTTCATTGCAAAGAAAAGCGAATGATAATTAAAAAAAGGGAGATTGATGGCTGTTTAGCTGTTTTAAGATGTCTTTTTTAATATTTCTGTATGGCTGATCTGTTCAAAAGAGCATTCTTTTTGTTTTTTATGCGAAATACTGCATGTGTGCAGAAGGAGCATGGGGGAGGGTGTGTCTTTTTGAATGGGTGCAACTAATTTTGTAGGGTGCCATCTTATGGGGTGCCGGAAGGTATGCAAGTTTAGGTGCAAAAAAAGCCATAGGTTATGGAGGGTAAGATGCTGCTATCGTTAAAATGCTGAAATTTTTAATGAGCTTAAGTCTTTGATATGCTGCGAGATATGCTGTGGGTTTTTGTCGGCAGGTGGTCTTTTTATGGACAAAGTTCTCGTGAGAGCGTTGTTGTTTTCTGTTGAAGGCGTGCTGGTGACGAAATAGGCAAAGGTAAAATCGGCAAGGCGAAATAGACCAAAATAGACAGAGCAAATGTAGAATTTTCAATATTGCTGCGTAAGGTTTAAGTTTATAGCGTTTTGGTGAATTAGTATAGCCGCAATGATGGTTTTGGAGCAAAGCAAGAAAAATACTTGAGAGAATGCGTTGAAAGTTGAAGTGGTATACGCTTTGAAGGATTGTCGTGCTGTTGTTTGAACGATGTTTGCACCACGAGCTTTATTGAGTGTATCAGCATTGAAGAGAACCTGTTTAATCTCCCTCATTTGAAAGATTGAACAAGAGTGTTGAAGGGGAAGTAAAAATGTCTGTAGTGCAGTATGGTGATGATAGTTTTGCATCAAAAGCAAAAGTTCTTGATAATAATCTTATTGATCGTGATTGGGCGATGACAAAATTTGTTGCTGCTGTTAAAGGATTAGCTCAAGTTGTTGATTATGAAAGCAATATGCTAGAGAGCAGTGGTGTTCCAGATTACGAAGAAATAAATTTATGTAAAATACGTGGTTTGCGTGATCTTAATAAATCCATGAGCGATGTGAAGCGCTACATGAATCAAGATATTGAGCATGAAGTTGAAAGTTTGTTGTCTGATTTACAAGAAAAATTACAGCGTAATAGTGAATTGCTTCAGACGCATTTAAATGCAGTTAATGATCTTTCTAGAGCTATGCAACTATCTGGACGCGTAAAAGAAACAGAGGAATGATTCAAATCTGATGAATATTGGCTGTTCTAAGTGATGACAATGATTAGGTAGATCAGTTTATTTGGATAAATAATGCGTTTAGTGAGTAGACTTGTTTTAAGCGCATTTGGGTATTTAAATTATTATCCTGTTGTACTGTAAAACGCTGTTCTTAAAACAGTGTCTTTTAAGGTGTAGTGATGTGAACCGCATGCTGTTGGGAAGTTAGCTGGGGGAGGACTAAGAGAAGGGGGGGATTTACAGAGTATTGTTTGCAGACTGAGTTAACAGGGAGCTTCATTTTTTAGTTTAGGGAGGCCGATCAAGGGAATATTTAGACCAGCCCGTGATGCCTTAAAAACAGCTTACTTGGGGCTATGGTAATTAAGGTTTTATGCATTAGTTTTTTGAGAGTATGTGATGAATATTGCCTATAAGCCTTATGGAGTACTGTCCTTTGAAGTGTGGTGATACGAAGCGGTTAGTTGTTTAAATCTATATGTTTGAGACAAAAATTAAAGTGGTTTAATATTTTCTTCTGCTGTTTTTAGTTTTTGTATGTCAGATTGGAGAGAGCATCCAGATTTGAGTGAATATATTGCGTATACCTTTGTTGGCGTGATATTTTAAATGGGGAGGCGATCTTATTGGGAAAGAATAAAGGGCTAGAAATCAGCTTTTCTCTGTACCACCATCCTTTAATTTAGCTTTATTTTTTTCAAAAGAATCTAAAGCACTATCTGTTAAATGATGAAGATTACGCATTATTTCACGCTTCTGTTTCTCTCGTTCTTTAATGGGGGCACGTCCCTCATGTAAAACAGAACGTTATTGTGTTGCCAATTCACGTGCTTTTTTAAAGAAACATCTCTTAAGGCACCTAATCCCATTTCACGGTGGTGTCCGTGAATGGTATAACGGTAAATCAATTGAGCACCACGATCTTTACGTTTCATAAAGGAGTAAGCAGGCGCATATTTGCCAGCTCGTAGGTGTTGCTACAGCCCTTGGCACTTGAGATGGTTCATTAGGGGCATTTTTAATCCTTTTTTAATCGTTTTTTATCCACAAGGGCTCTTCCCGCTTGTAACTTGCAAGAGATATGATTTTGGTCGCTTCAACCTAGAACAGGTCTGAAATGAAAGAATCTTACGCTATCCTGGATTCTTATTTAACATGCAAAACAATGAACACTCTTTTTAAATCCGCATGAATGCTTATTTTGTTGTGCTGTAAAAATATCATCGCTTGAGGTGTGGTGTAAGACATAAAACTTTATGCATGGGGTGTTTTTGATGAGAGAATGCTATGGTATTCAGTTTTTTATTCAATGTGCAAAAGAAACATTATAAGTCAAAATCTTCTTTAATGTGATAATGATTTTTGAGAATTAAAAAAAATATAAGTTTAAATAAAAGAGCAGCACTTTGTGCTGCTCTTTTATTTAAGTTAAAATTAGCTTCTGCTTTAGAAACGATAACGTATCCCGCCAGATAAATTGGTGCCAGATACACCGGCCTTTTGCAGTTTTTGTCGATAGCTGATATCAGCGTTTAGTACGATATTTTGAGAAAGATATGCATTCACCCCCATGCCTCCTTCAACTGAAGAGCCGGTAGGATCAACATGAAAGGTATCAGCAATTTTTATTGTTTTACCATCACCAAAAGCTCTGATAACATTTACTTTACCATAGAAGGAAACAGCCTTACTTTCTTCAGCAGCCATTATAGTTTTTGTTAAACGTCCACCAATCCGCACCAACCATTGATGTGGGTTGCCCATGTCTACTTTTAAGCCATCGGCGTCTGAGAAGATATCAAACATGAGATTTTGATAAATGAATTGTGCTTGTGGTTCAAATACCAATCCTTTTGTATTGGTCGCTAATTTCTGACCAATGGTTGCAGATATATTAAGCATCTCAGTACCATCCAGTTTTGCGGCATTTCCAACAAGAGCTGTGGTAATATTTCCTTTTAACTTTCCGTAAGAAAGAAGTGTGTTTACATATATACCATTGCTATGTTGGATGCCGCTGTAAGCGGCAAGAGACCATTTATCAAGTGTAGTCTTTTCAGAATCTTGCATTTCTTTTGGCGTAAAGGCAAGTTTTCCGTATGTCCCTACAAAACCAAAATGTGTGCTTATGTCTTTGCCTTCCAAGGCGGCTAATATGACACCTAGTTGTAAAGCAGTATAGTTTACATCAGCACCATAACCATAATGCAGTGGATCGCGGTTGGAAGATAAGGTGACTTTCTCGCCGTAGGAAGAGAAAAAGATACCATTCTTTTTATTATCTTCTGCCCCAAATACTGTTGTTCGCATATTGTCTAACAACGTGTTTTGATTGTTGACATCAGTAAATCCAGCAGAAAATAAAGTATTAGATATGGTTAAATAGTTTGCTACCTGTGGTAAAAGTGCTCGAACTTTTTTATCCTTATCAATGTAGGCATTCTGTAAGCGGAAATCCCAAAAATTACTGTTCTTACCAAAAAGGTTTTGGCTTTCATGAGATGTTCCAGGTTTATAGCCTGTAAGTACATACTTATAAGGTTGTTTCCCTATTGTCATATAGTTTCCTGCTAACGTGAAGGAATTTTCGTTTGCTTGTCCGGAAACTTGAATGATTGAAATCCCATGTGTCCCTAAAGGAAGTGACGCCATGTATTCTCCCCAAACAGCAGAGCTATCGGTTGTTTTTTTATCTGTTTTTCGGAGATTTATGTGAACAACAGTACGGCCTGAGACATCACCATTAATCACAATGCGATCGGTCTGTTGCTCCGTGATAGGAGAATGTTTATTCCATTGAGTATTTACATAAATTTCTGCAACACCTGTTGCACTATAAACCGCTTCTGTATGAGCTGTTCCTTCTCCTTTCGGAAGATTAGGTCCTATAAACAGAGTTTGGTAATGTCCCTCCACTGGCTTGTCAAACATAATGACACTATCTGTAAGGCGCAATCCAGAAAGGTTAGAGTATAATTTTTCATCAACACCAAACTGTACATGGTCATCTGAAACATTATCATTATTTTGGGCGTTTTTATTTGCCTTTAAAAGCCATTTCGTCCCCTCTTTTAGATCAAAAACAGTTCTATTATCTTTAGAAGTTCTTACTCGACCTTCTAAAGAAGAGTGGTTAGAAACCAGTGTAAGGATGTTTGTGAAAGCATTTTCGTTTTTTATATTTTTTAATAAAATATCGGCATGAATTTCTGAATTTTTAAGGCTGACTTCACCGTTTATGCCTGTTCCATAAAGGTTGATACCCCTACCATGTTCAACGAAAATCTTTGTATTCTCTAGAGTTACTTTATCGGCAATATTGGCTACATCTTGTTCTTGAACGGCGTTGGCATTCCTTTCAGCATTGCGTGTATATCGTTTTCTAGGGGCATTATACGGATTGTCGCGGAAAATAATACCGTCCACTTCATGATTGCCCGTGACATGTACGCTTGAATCTTTCAGTTTGATTGTTCCCTCTATGTTTAGCAAACCAACTGTTTCTGCTGTTACAGTAATACCTGTAGCATCAATTTCTCCACCATCTGATACACTTAGTGCAACAAAACGCGCATCAACTGTTCCCCCTATCATGTTGATTTTTGAATTATAGCCCTCTGCATGTACAGCAAAACCATTGTCTTGAATTTTTTTGTTATGTAGCGTTATGGTTTTACCGTTTTCAGCCTCAATTCCGGAGCTTATATCCTCAATTTGTGTAGACTTTTCAGGTTGTTTTATTGGTGATATTGGTTTTTTAAGCTCTGATTTTTCAGATATTTTTTGTGCAGAGGCAGATTGTACGGGCACTGGTTTTACAGATTTTGGCGGTACCGGTAATGCTGGTTTTCCAGTTTCTGGTCTTAAAGATATTGGCTGTGCGAGTTCTGGTTCTTTAAGCGTTGGCGATAGCTCTGTTGTTGGTTTTGTAGGTTCTGCTCTTGTAGGTTCTAAGTTTATAAGTGTTGGTCGTAAATTCGGTGCAGGTTGTGGAGGTTCTGACTGTGAGGATACAGCAGAATTTTCGGGCATTTTTTTTCTGGAAGAGTCTGTAGAAGAAGTGGAAACACCTGAACGTCTTCTAGATTTTACTTCCATTCCTACTGTTGGAGCTATCTCTGTCGTTGGAGATTTTGTAGGAGTATCTTGTGTGGCTGTAGGGTTAGATTGTACACTTTTTGCCACCTTAGTCTTTGATGTTTGTGTACTTCCGTGGCTAAGATCAGAGTTTTGTTTTGAAGAAGAAATTGTATTTCGAACTAAATTTCCTTCAAGTTGAGTTGTGGAAGGTAGAGTGCTCGTAGGAGTAGGTGTTGTAGATTCACTCTTTGTAAGAGGAGGGGGTATGATCGTTCTTGTAGAGCTAGATGTTAAAGGTGGATATGAAGATGATGCATTTGAATGAGCGGGTTGTGGAGACGGAAGATCTATTGTAGGTTGTGCATTCGTATCATGAAGAGCATAAGACAAGCTGGTGGAAGAACAAAACAGCATTCCAGAAACTGTGTATAGTAAAAAACTTTTTTTCATATAGATGTATTCCTAAATATTTCCCCTCTTTCATAAAAGATAAAACTTTGACCTCATTATGTTTCTTTTGTAAGAGACAAAACGAAACATAATGAGAGTGCTTTATATTTCAAGATAGGAATACAAGTATTTTTAAAAGTGATAGCGTATTCCAGCGGAAATATTTATTGCAGATATGCCATCTTTTTTGAATTTATGTTGATAGCTGAGATCATTATGAAACTCGATATTTTCAGATAAGTGCGCCTGAATACCAAAACCACCTTCGATTAAAAATCCCATAGCAGCAAGCGGAAGGTTTTCACTAAAAGTTTTGATCGCGTTCAGTTTGCCGTAGAAGGAAAGGGCATGGCCTTTGTTTTGCGTCAAACGTCCGCCAATACGGAGCAACCATTGATGAGGTTTGCTTATGTCTATTGTAGAGTTATCGTCATCTGAGAAAGAGCCAAGCATGAGACGCTGATAAACAAGTTGTGCTTGCGGTTCTAGGATTACACCTTCCAAACTGGTTGACAGTTTTTGACCAACAGTTGCAGCAGCCCCTAATGTTTTACTATTATTTACTTTTGAGGTATGTTTGATGAAAGCTGTGGTGTTATTTTCTTTGAAAATGCCATAAGAGAGAAATGCACTTGCATAGAGGCCACTGTCATGTTGAATATTTCCATATGCGGTGAGTGACCATTTATCAAGCATTTTCTTATGAGAGCTTTCTTTGTTTTTAGGAGTAAAAGACAATTTCCCATATGTTCCGAAAAGACCAAAATTTCTGCTGATATTTTGATCGTATAGCGCTATTAATGTGGCTCCTGCTTGCAATGCAGCATAGCGAATATTTGCTTGAACACCATCTTGTTTTTCTTGAATGCTGGAAGAAAAGGTGCTCTTATTGCCATAAGTGGATAAGAAAACGCCTCTCTCTGGATGATCTTTTGGTTCAAACATTGTTATTTGCATATTGTCTAACGAGATATTTTGATTGTTGAAATCAGAAAAACCGACAGAAAACATCGCGATAGGCATGACTAAAGAGCTTTCTTTTTGTGGCGTAAGAACTGTTCTTTTTTCTGCCAAATCAAGAGAAGCAGAAGTTGCGGCTGCTTCATTATCTGTAAGTTTAGAGGTGCTTTCGGTATTAGCGGTAGCGGTTCTCTTAACTTTTGTGGGTAATTTCACATGAGCTTTTGCGGATGTGTTAAGAGTCGTTTTCGATGCTTGTGTTGGTGTGTTTATTAAATCAATGGTATGGCGATATTGTTCAGGTAATTTTATAATTCCTTCAATGGTATGGCGTGTTTGAGGGTTTAAGCCAGAAGCGGTACTGGTAGACGTAAAATTAAAAGAAGAAAAAAACAAAGCACAAGCGGCTGTACATAAAAGATTCTTATGCATAGAGATGTTCCTTAAGATATTTTTCTTTGTTTTGCTAAAAATGAACCACTTTTTGACACACTACAATTTTTGTAATGTAGTAAAACATAAGCAGCACTGTTTTCATCTCAGCGCTGCTTATGCGTCAAAATAGAGAGCTAAGATTTCTAAAAGCGATAACGCATTCCACCGGAAAAATTAATTCCAGAGACACCAGCTTTTTGAAGTTTATGTTGGTAATTAACGTCAGCATGAAGTGCGATATTTTTAGAAAGTTGCGCGTTAATGCCAAGCCCACCTTCAAGGGAAGAGCCCATAGAATCGAGATAGAAAGATTCAATAACATCGATAGTGCGCTTTTCACCAAAAGCTTTGATGACATTCAATTTACCATAAAAAGAAAGAACACGATCTTTTTCAATGGGAAGCATTGTTTTCGTTAAACGCCCTCCAATACGGACCAACCATTGATGAGGGGTCTTTATATTAACCTGGAAGCCATCAATATCTGAAAGAGTGCCAAATGCAATGTGTTGATAAATAAGTTGTGCTTGTGGTTCAAAGGACACCCCTTCAACACCAGTTGCTAGTTTTTGTCCAACGGTAGCTGATATATTTAATGTATCCGTATTGTTTAACTCTGTGGTGTTGCCGATAAGGGCTGTTGTAATATGTCCGTTTAAAATGCCGTAAGAGAAAAGTGCATTAACATAGAGACCATTGTCATGGTGGAGGTTCCCATATGCCGTAAAGAACCATTTATCCAGTATGCTTTTGTCAGAACCTTCCATATCCTTTGGCGCAAAAGAAAGCTTTCCATATGTGCCTAAAAGACCAAGATTCGCGGTTATATTTTGATTTTCTAACGTTGCTAATGTCATGCCTGCTTGGATAGCAGCATAACGAACATCTGCACCATAACCATATTCCAATGGACTACGGCTGGAAGATAACGTCATCTTGTTTCCATAAGTCGATAAGAATATCCTTTTCTGTTTATGACCTTCTAATCCGAAAACTATTGAGTGCATATTATCTAACAATGTATTTTGATTGTTTATATCAGCCAATCCAGAGGAGAATATTGCATTATGCATAACCAAATAGCTTGCCATTTGAGGAACAAGAGCTTTGATCTTCCCTTCATCATCGAGAGTCGCACTTTGCAAGCGGAAATCCCAGAAATTCTCATTTTCTTCCAAGGGAGTTTGTCCATTGTTTTCTTTTTTAAGGGATGATGCATTGGTATTTTGTGCATCTTTCTGTTTTGATTCTTGTAATATTCCGCTTAAATGACTTTGTGTCTTATCGGCTTTCCCACGGCTGGATGTTGGTCCATAAACATTGAGTATGTATTTATAAGGTAAACCCTCCATTGTGGTGTAGCCATGGGCAAGTTTGAAGGAATCTTCATTTGCTTGCCCAGAAACTTGAATAAGTGAGAGCCCACGCATATTCAAAGGAATTGAATCTTCTTCATCATCGAATGGTTCTGCATGCTTTGAAAGATTGTTGAAATAGATCGTTGTGGTGCCTGAGACATCACCATGAACGAGAACACGGTCAGTTCTTTGTTGTTCTTTTGTAAGACCATTACTCCATTCTGTATTAAAGTAAATTCTTGCGTTGCCCAATGCATTGTAAACCGTTGTTGCATCGGAGCTTCTGTTTTGCTCTGCTTTTTGTGGATGTTTTCCTACATGCAAGGTTTGATAATGATTGTCTGCTAGTTTATGCGGCGCATTAAATATGATAGAGCTATTATTAAGGTTTAGGACTGAAACGATAGATTGTGCTCGTTGCTTAAGATCAAGGAGCTTATAATTAAATAGACTAAAACTATTTTCCAACTCAAATAGACTAATTTTTAAATGCCACTTGCTGTTATTATTTAGGGTGAAAACCGTTGTATTTTGAGGAAGCGTTTTTGCTCTTCCTTCCATAATCGAATTATCAGCCTCTAATGTAAAAGTAGCAGGTTGAACCTCGAAGAAGGGTGAGACTTCATTTTTTAATAACATATCAGAACGAATTTCTGAGTTTTTAAGGTACACTGCATTCGTTTTGGGATAATAAGGTCCGAAAATACCTACACCGTCGTTTACAAGAAGTTTTGTATTATTAAGGATTGCTTTGTTTACAACTTCTTCTCCTTCTTTTATTGTAGAACTTGAAATATAACCCAAATTGATACCATAGGCTCTGCTGTGGCCTATGACCTTTAATGTTGAATCTTCAATATGGATTGTGCCGTTTGTGAGTGACAAACCATGCCCTTCTGCCTCTCCCACAATTCCTTTGGCATTAATTTGACCACCTGATGTTGCAGAAAGCAAAGTAAAGCCTGAGTGCATTACTGAGTTTGTAATGGTAATATGACCTTTCTTAGCAACCACGGCATCATACTTACCACGAACAAAAACATTATGAAGGCTCTTCTCTTCTCCATTAGCTACTTGGACCGTAGGAATCTCAAGAGGTTGTTTATTTGCATAAGTTGGAGCAAAATGAGAAAAAATGAAAGTTCCAGCAATTGTACATAACAAAAAATTTTTCTTATAAATATATTTCTTACACATAGATATGCCTTTAATATTTGGTATGCTTTGATGCTTACTTCATTCCCCTAATGGCGCAAGTACCCAATCAGTTTTTATATCATTATATTTTTATTGTAAACAACAAAACGAATATTATGCTTTGTTATTTATCGTTTAAAAATTGGTCTTAGAAGAGCTTTTAAAATAGAAAGCGCAATGCAGCGAAGATGGATTTCAGAAAACCTAGCTTGATAAGTATTTTTGTTTTAAAGTGCTAAGGATCAAAATATTTTGCAAGGATGTTCATTGCTTAAGGCTGTTGTTATGAAAACTCTACAAAGTTTTTGGAGAAGATTTGTTGTGCATTTACAAAAATCGTTCAGTTGTTTTTCTTGCATATAGAATTATTCACTATGAATTTTTTTGATGTAAAAAAGCTAAAATATTTTGTATTTTTTACCGATATACAACAATTTTTATAAATCAAAAAGGCAGCTCTCTTGAGACTTCAGCAGTCATTGAGAGATAAGGAATTTTGTTACATTTGGTTTGAATGAAATTAATCCTTTCAAGAAAGCTGTATAGAAAGAACCGTTATTGATGGCTCTTTACGATAGATTGCAAAAAAGCAGTACATTCGTACTGCTTTTTTATTAAAAATGCATAGACTATAAATTGTTTTTTGCCTTTTCTTAAAACTGATAGCGTATTCCGCCTGAAAAGCTTGCTCCAGATATACCAGTTTTTTGAAGCTTATGTTGATAGTTAACATCAGCATGAAGGGCGATATTTTGTGATAATTGTGCATTCACACCAAGTCCACCTTCAACAGAAGCTCCCATAGAATCAAAGTGGAATGATTCACCAATCTGTATGGTGTCATTGTTAGAAAAAGCTTTAATAATATTCAATTTACCATAGAGAGAAAGAATACTGCCTTTTTCAATAGAAATCGTCGTTTGTGTTAAGCGCCCACCAACACGCACTAAGTATTGATGAGGATTTCCCATATCTACATCAAAGCCATCGACATCTGAGAGTGTGCCAAGCATGAGACGCTGATAAACAACTTGTGCTTGTGGTTCAAAGACCAATCCTTTCGTACTGGTTTCGAACTTTTGTCCAATGGTCGCTGATGCACTGAATGTATCAGCGTTTTTCAATTCTGCAGTCTTTCCTATGAGAGCTGTGGTGATATCTCCCTTGAGCATTCCATAAGAAAAGAGAGCATGGATATATGTACCATTATTATGGCGCAGTCCACTATATGCAGAAATTGACCATTTATTGAGTGTACTCTTGTCAGCACCTTCCATATCTTTTGGGGTGAAAGCTAATTTCCCATATGTTCCGAAAAGACCAAAATTGGTAGTCATGTTTTGATCTTCTAGAGCTACTAATGTAAAGCCTGCTTGTAAAGCAGCATAGTGAATATCGGCACCATAGCCATATTGCAATGGCGTACGGTGAGAGGATAATGTCATCTTATTGCCATAAGTCGAGAAGAAGAACCCTTTGTTTTTATGATTTTTTTTCTCAAAGCCTGTTTTTTGTATCGTGTTCAGTAAAGTGTTTTGATTGTTTACATCAGCCAGTCCAGCTGAGAATAGTGCGTTAGGCATGGACAAATAGCTTGCCACTTGAGGAACGAGAGCTCTGATCTTTCCTTCATTATCGAGCGTTGCACTTTGCAAGCGGAAATCCCAGAAATTCTGATTTTCTCTCAAATGGTTTTGTGTGCTTCCTATTTGCTCAGAATTTGCTGTTGATTCACCTTTTATATTATTCTCAACCTTTAAAACCACACCTCCTAATACAACGGGGGTCGTGTCGGTTTTTGAGGACTTTTCTTGTGATTGTTGAGTTACTTCTCCTAAATGGCTTTGTGTGCTCTCTGCTTCTCCAAGATGTGATGTTGGTCCATAGGCATTTAAGACATATTTATAAGGCAAACCGCCCATTGTGACATAGCCATTTGCTAGTTTGAAGGCATTTTCATCTGTTTTCCCAGATACTTGAATGAGCGATAGTCCACGCATATTCGCGGGAATAGAAGCTTCTTCTTTTGATGACTCACCTTTTGAAAGATTATTGAAACTAATTGTTGTGGTGCCTGATACATCTCCATGGACAAGAAGGCGGTCCGTTTTTTGTTGTTCTCTTTTTAAACCATCACTCCATTCTGTATTGAAATAAATCCTTGCATTGCCTGTTGCATTATAAACGGTTTTTATAGCGGAGTCCCTGTTTTCGTGTGGTTTAGGGAGCTCAATTGTTCGTCCTACACTCAAGGTTTGATATTGACCCTTTGCCAGCCTATGTGGCGCATTAAACACAATAGAGCTATTATTGAAGTTCAGTACTGAAACGGTAGACAGCGCTCGTTGCTTAATGTCATGGAGTGCATAATTAAATGAACTAAAATCACGATTTATGTCGTATTGACTTACATTTAAATACCATTTGCTATTGTTGTTTAAATTAAAAACAGTTGTATTTACTGCTAAGGTTCTTGCTCTTCCTTCCATAATCGAATTATCGGCGGTTAATACAAAAGTCACAGGATGAGGATCTGAATCTGTTTTCTTTTTTACATTATTTTGTAATAGTACATCAGAACGAATTTCTGAATTTCTAAGTTGAACCTCGGCAACAGACTTTGAAGATGATGGTCCTAAAATACCGACACCATTTCTCACAAGAAGCTTTGTATTGTTAAGAATTGCCTTATTGATAACTTCTTCACCATCTTTCACAAAAACATCTAAAATGCTATGAAAAACAATACCGGATTGTTTTTTGCTTTCTATGAATGAATCTTCAATGTTAATGATACCGTTTGAAATCGATAGACCAGTATACAAGGCATTGACGTTTACTCCTTTAGCATTAATACGTCCACCTTGTGATACAGCAAAAGCAAACGAAGCTGAATGTATTGTTGAGTTTGTAATTGTGGCAATTGCTTTTTCAGAGGCGTGCACTGCGCTCAATCCATTGCGGATAAAAACGTTATCAAGAGTTTTCTCTTCTCCTTTCTCCACTTTAAACTCACTTATAATTTCAGGAGGTTGTCTATTTGCATAAGTTGGAGCAAAATGAGAAAAAATGAAAGTTCCAGCAATTGTACATAACAAAAAATTTTTCTTATAAATATATTTCTTACACATAGATATGCCTTTAGTATTTGGTATGCTTTGATGCTTACTTCATTCCCCTGATGGCGCAAGTACCCAATCAGTTTTTATATCATTATGTTTTTATTGTAAACAACAAAACGAATTATAGTTATGGTGTTCTCTATGATTTGAAGTTTTTCTTAAGAAAAATTTTTTAATGATCATAAGAAGTCGGGAACAATGGATTTCATAAAACCTAGCTTGGTCAAGCTTATGCTAAAAACACTATGAAGTATGATATTTAAAATTGTCTATTAAGGATAATCGTTATAAAAGCTCTATAGCATTGAGATGTATTATTTTATGCACTCACCAAAACGATCAGCAAATTTTCTCTGCTATAAGAAAAAGAGATGAGGGGGCTATTCACAGGCTTTCTTTAAAGAGACTTTTCTTTAAGGGTACCAAAGCTTATTTCGCGACGATGTGGTCATGAATGCTATAACGCTAAAGCCATAGAGTCTCATCATCTTTACGCTTACGAAGGAGCAAGCTTATACCTTTACGCTTAATAAAAGAGTAAGCCCATCACACACTTTGCTAGCTCCCAATGTTTGTGACAAGCTCTTGGTTCTTGAGACAGTTCATTATAGGGCTTCTTAAGCTTTTCTTATATAACTTTGCTTCACACGCCAGCCCCGCTTGTAACGTGCAAGCAAATTTTTAATTGATTCAATATAAAACAAGTTTGAAATGAGAGAATCCTACGATATTCAGGACTCTCATTCAACATGCAAAACAAATAATTATCTTTATAAATCAATATATTGTATGGAATGAGAGGGATAAGCATTGTCAAAATGCTTTGCCTAAAAAACGCTACATGGAAATATAAATGAATCCTTACAGGTGGTGTTAAGCTAATGGATTGAAAAAACAGATTAAAGGTATGAAAAGAGAGCTTCTTTTATCATTATTTTTTCCAATGTTGTTTTCTTTATATTGTTTAAAAATACACTTTGCTTAGCTTTATAGAAAAATTCGATAATGAATATGCCGCGCGGCTCGTGTAAATGGGAGAGAAGAAGATCATTAAGGAGAAAAAAGTTTCAAGGGATAGGAATAGTAGCTTACATAGATTAAAAAAAGCAGCACATTGTGCTGCTTTTTTGTTAAGTTAAATAGAATGATAGGCTATTTTTACAGCCTTGTCTTAAAACTGATAGCGTATTCCACCTGAAAAGTTTGCACCACTTATACCAGTTTTCTGAAGCTTCTGTTGATAGCTTACATCACCATGAAGGGAGAAATTGTGAGACAGTTGTGCATTGATGCCAATGCCGCCTTCAATTGC